>DAIQNQ010000185.1:0-4849 GCA_036788275.1 Thermonemataceae bacterium | reverse complement strand
CGGGTGTTGTTGCGTGTCCAAGTGGCCGAAGTACCATCTGCATAAGTCAATCTGCCGCCTGTTACTACAATGGTATGTGCAGGAGCAGCGTCTCCAGTATCAGCAGTGGTATTGGTGATGGTTTTTGTACCCTCTACCTGTACAAACTGGGTGTTGGCATTTCTTACAGAGTAGTCTTCAGGGGTGATGGTGATCACACTTCCGGGAATGCCGTAACGACCTGTATAGGTGATAATGATTTTACCTCTACGGATGCGCCCATCGTTACAAGGCTGGCTTTGGGCATTAGCTCCGAAATCTACTTCGATACGACGCTCTTCTAAATCTACTGTTACGTCGGCACAGTTGCGAAAGCGAATGCTGCGTTCAAGAGCTTCGGCACCCTCTCTGGTAGGTGGGAAAAGGGTAGCATCATTATTGGCCATAAAATCAATGGCAAAATCGTCTAAATCATTGAACTCGGCTTCTGCATCTATTTGTACTTCTACCACATTGTCGGTAGCATTTACTTCTTCGTCTTTTTTACAGCTCCAGAGCATGGTGCCGCATAAGAGTAAGGTCAGGAGATTGGATTTGGTGAGTTTCATACAATGAAAAGGTTTAGTTTTACATTTTTTTGTGAAAATATGTAGCTTAGAGGCTTGAAGAAGAGCTTGGTTTAAAGTCTTTGTAGAAAAAAATTATTTCTTCTCTACGAAATGCTTCTGCCAAAAGGTGTGTGTGGTTGCTTTGCAATGTTACAATTTGCAAAGGCCAAGCTGATAAGTATCTTTTTACACGCACTATCGGCACTACCTTGTCTCTCGTACCCAGCAGCAGCATTATGGGCAAATCTTCGGCCAAATCGAAAGCCTTTTTCAGATTTTTCTTTTGTGTCCGCAGCAAGCGTAGCGCCAACCAAGTATGCACAATGCGCGGGGCTTGGGCTATTTGTGTTTTTAAAAAAAGTAAATTGCTCTGTGCCAGCAGCCCGCACTTTGCCAAAAGCTGTGCTAAGGAAAGAAGATATTTGGGGCGGCTCAACAAAGCTTTGAAGCAATAGCGCCCGAAAGCGGTATTTGTGGCGAGCTTGTACCAGAAGTTTTCGGGAAGCCCTTCCGGGGCAATCAACAAGGCCGAAGCCATCTTTTGTGGCACAGCTTGCAGCAGTGCAATGACAGCCTTTGCTCCTATACTAAAGCCCAAAAGGTGTAGCTTGGGGCTTTGGTGCTTTTGGGAAAGATGCGCCAACAATTCCTCCAAAGCTGCCACCGACCAAGCAGGCTGTGCTTCGGCAAGTTGCTCGTGGCCGGGCAGGGCAATGGCATATACGATATGTGTAGCCGACAAGGCCGCTCCCAAAGGGGCAAACACCTCGGCAGCTTGCCCAAAGCCGTGAAAAGCCAAAAGCACCTCTTTGCCATTGCCCCAAGTACAATACTCCCAAGTATGCTCGGCCAATGGCAAAAGTACTCTCATAATAATTGATAGATTTTTTAGGCGCTCTTGGCGGTTTGATGTTGGAGTGTGCTATATGCAATGCCAAAGCCAAAAGGAAGCTGAATATCAGAATACTGCGCTTGTACAAGTACTCGCAAAATTGCCAAATGATGTACGGTATGTTCGATATTGTAAGCCAATTCTCTTGCCCAATTGGTGGGCACTTGCAGGGCTTGCTCCTCACCAAAACAGGTTTCTAAAAGTAAAGCAGGATTTTCAAGCACCTCTTCAATACGAACAATCACTTGCTTGATACGCTGCTGTGCAAAATGCAGGTCTTCTTCCAAGCGGATTTCTCTTTGGCGGCGGTCGTAGCTGAGTTTGCCCGTGGGCAGCCCTTCCAAAAGGCATTGATAAAATTCTATAATGTGGCGCACATGCTTACCGATACTGTTTCCTTCCAAAAGTTTTTGAGGAGCTTGGTATTGCTCATCGTTGAGCTGGCTTAGAAAATAGGCCAAGTGGCCTTGTAAAAGATGGGTACTGCTTTGCTGCATCTGAGAAAGTAACTTCATATATAAACAAAGGTGATAGATGAAAGAAGCAAGATGCAGATTTAGAAAAATATGAAAGGTCGCAAAGGCGACAATTCTATCTGAAAATCATTTTTTTTGTAAAAATCCTTGAAGGCAAAGCACCTCCAAGGATTCATTGTATCGTATGTCTGCCTTTGCGCCAGACTTGCTACTGTACCAGTTTGTTTCTGATAGCGGTAATCTTCTTGGTGATTTCCTTGAAAGTATCAAGGTTTACATCCACCTCCACAATGCTGCTGAGCACCACCTTGTCGGTGATGTCGTCTAAGTTTTTGATTTCAGCAATATCTATAAATTCTTGCACCTCGCCACGATTGGCCTCCACAATTTTTACTTTCTCATAAATCAAGGCCAATTCTTTGAGCTCTTTGATTAAATCTTTGACAACTGTTTCGGTACTGTTTTTTTCCAAAATAGCAATCAGATTGTTGAGCGAGCGCTTTTGGCCACCAATACGCCACAAAATGGGCTTTAGTTTGGCATCTTCGCTGATATTGGGCAAGCCGCTAAGCACATTGCTGGAGATATACAGCCCCTCTATCCAAGTACCTGCCAACATCAGGCTGGCGATGTCGCGCCTTTCGCTGCCTTTCAGGTATTCGTCTATTGAGAAATAAGCTTCGCGGGTAATGGTGAGCAGGGAATCGCGTACCTCCAAATTTCTTTCAAAGCGTTCTACAAAAGCCTTCGACTCTTGGTTCAGAATCCCGATTTGGTCGGAGAGTTTCTTTGTTACCTTCAAATATTCCAAAGAGCCTTGTGGCTTGAAATACAAGGCATTATAGCCCAAATCAGCCATATATACTCCTAAGTTGAGCGCGTTTTTGGCAGAATTGGCCAAGTACTTATCCACATTCACAGGGGAATTGAGCCACTTTTGTTCGTAGGGCAGGTCGGCTTGGTTGATGTGCGACACGAAATCCACAGGCGAAGGCAAATCGGCAGCCACTTTTTTGATGTCTTCCGCCACATCAGAAGTATCTCTTGCTACGGCAGCAGTATCTATTTTTTCTACGCGGTTGTCGTCGGGATTCGAGGAATCGCAGCCATAGCTCAGGGCAGCAGCCACGAGCAAAGCCGAAAAGAAAGCGTTTTTGTTTGTCATAAAGTACAAAATAGGCAAAGTTTTCTTTGATTGTGCGAATATAAGAAAATATTCTCAAAGATGAGGATTTTCCTGTGAATTCAAGGTTAAATTCCCAAAAAGCTTTGTTTAAGGTTTTTGTCGGCGCTTTTCCTGCTGGCGCATCGGCATTTGGTCTATCAGGCCAAAGATCTGCGCAGGCTTGAGAGGCAGCTTCTGACGCAGCTTGGCGCTACCGTCTTTGCCGATGAGCAAGCCCTCGCCGGGCTGCAAACTCCAATACTGCTGCCAAGCACGGGCTTGAGCACTTCCAGCGGATAAGTACAACAATAGCAAATCGCGCTCCTCGCAAGCGGTGGCTTCCGGTGCAAAAAGGGCTTGCTGTTGCCGGAGCTGCACTTCTTCGGCACAAAAGACCAGCACCCGCTTCTCCCAGCGATAGGCCTCGGCGGGGTTTTGTGCTAATGCATGGGCAGTGCTTGTGAGTATGAGAAGGAGAAGAAAGACGGGTTGGTGGGGCATGGGAAATGTTTTTTATATAAACTTTCATTTACAAGAACACAGCATCATTTATCAAAAATTCCAAAGCCACCTACAAGCTGCCTCAGCCCTCCTCCAAAAACTGATGCAGCAGCGTAAGTGCCCAGAGGCGGTTGTAATGCGCCTCTTGACCCGACAGATAGGCTTTTTTGAGCTGTGCCACCACCTCTACCGCCACTACCCCGTGCTTTCTGAGCACGCTTTCGTGCAAGTAGTTCTCCATCCAGTCGCGCAGTGCCCCTTTGAGCCATTGCGCCAGCGGTATGGCAAAACCCTGCTTGGGGCGCTCAAAAAGCGATAGCGGCAGGTAATCGGCCAGCACTTGGCGCAGCAGGTATTTGCGTTGGCCTTGCTTGTATTTGAGGTCGGGATGTAATTGCAGGGCAAATTCTACCACACGATAGTCCAAAAGCGGCACGCGCAGTTCCAGTCCGTGTCGCATACTCGCCCTGTCCACCTTTACCAGCAGGTCGTCGGGCAGGTAATAGCGCATATCAAAGACCGATTGCCCAAAGGCCGCCGAATCGTAATGCGCCAAGGCAGGTCGAAAAAAATCGGCTTGCTGATAAGGCCTTAGCAGCAGCTTTTGTAACATCCTTTCAGAAAAAAACTGCTGCTCCTGAGAAAAAATATGTGCAGGCAACTGCTCTGTATCGGGATAAGCCAACATCGCTGCCGCCTTCTGCAAGCGCCTTTCCGGCACAAGCCCCAACAAGGCTGCCAGAGGTTTTCGGCCATAGCGCAGCGGCCAAGCCTGCAATCGACTGGCCCATTGGTACATACCATAGCCCAAGAAAAGTTCATCGCCCCCATCGCCCCCCAAGGCCACCGTTACTTTTTGGCGCGCCAAGGCCGATACCAAAAGCGTAGGAATGGCCGAGGAATCGGCATAAGGTTCATCATAAATGACGGTCATTTGCGGCACCAAGCTTTGGGCATCGGCCATAGACACTTGCAAGGCATGATGCTCCGTACCCAAGCGCGCGGCCACCTCTTGGGCGTAAGGAGCTTCATTGAAGCGCGCCTCCTCGAAGCCCATCGAAAAGGTCTTCATCTTTTGGCTGCCTGCTTGCTCGGCGGCCAAGGCAGCCACCAAGCTTGAGTCCACCCCTCCGCTCAGCAATACGCCCAGCGGCACATCGGCAATCAGGCGATAGCCTACGGCACTTTGCAGCAAGGCTTTGAGTTGGGCTTTGGCACTATGCTCCTC
>DAIQNQ010000184.1:2530-4864 GCA_036788275.1 Thermonemataceae bacterium | reverse complement strand
AAAGAAGCGATTAAGCGCCTTGTCCGGCAGAGAAGGCATCTACCCCATCAAAAGTACAGAGGTTTTCTGTTTTGATGATATGATAGCCTGCTTCGGCGATTTTGCTTTGCAGCGCGATGATGTCCTTCGTGCTGATGTCTTCGCCATTGCCTTTGTAGCGGCAACGCCAGTGGTCGGTACAGAAGGTTTCGGAGATACCGTCGGGATACACCTTTACGCCACGATTGGTAATCATCGTCAGGTGCAAGTTGCCTTGGGTAATTTTCTCCAAAGCTGCTCCCAGCTTGTTGGCATCTCTGTCTTCGCAATACAAAAACACATCTACACCGATGGTTTCCATTTTGGTTTTCTGAGCGGGCTTCAGCTTCACTTTGATAGCATCTTTGGCCTGCGAGTAGTCCACAGCCTTGAGCTTGGAGGGCTTATGACCAATACGGGCAATCACCGCGTCGGCAAACTCCTTGGTGCCTACCTTTTCGGTGCTCACGCCTTCTTTGAATACATCGTAAGTATGGATACCATCTTCCAAGGTTTTGAGCCAAGCATTGTGTACTTTTTCGGCTACGCTGCCCTGCCCGATATGCACGAGCATTTGGATAGCGCCCAAAAGCAAGCCTGAGGGATTGGCGAGGTTTTGACCTGCTCTGCGAGGTGCAGAACCGTGAATCGCCTCGAACATGGCCACTTCTTCGCCGATATTGGCAGAGCCTGCAAGGCCTACCGAACCTGCGATTTGGGCGGCTACATCAGAGAGGATATCGCCATAGAGGTTGGGCATTACGATTAGGTCGAAAGCTTCGGGGGTATCGGCCAGCTTGGCAGCACCAATGTCCACAATCCAATGCTCTTTTTCTATTTCAGGGTATTCCTCCCCGATTTCGTCGAATACCTTATGAAACAAGCCATCGGTCTGCTTCATAATATTGTCTTTGGTGAAGCAAGTTACCTTTTTTCTTCC
The DNA here is from genome assembly GCA_036788275.1 of Thermonemataceae bacterium. Lineage (GTDB taxonomy): Bacteria > Bacteroidota > Bacteroidia > Cytophagales > Thermonemataceae > DAIQNQ01. The sequence goes on along the minus strand of DAIQNQ010000184.1, from coordinate 3,906 downwards.
GTATTGGCGGGCATACTCAAAAGCATAGCGCACGATTTTCTCGGTACCGGGGCGCGAAATCAGCTTCAAGCACTGCACCACTTCGGGTGTTTGCTGGTGTTCGATGCCTGCGTAGAGGTCTTCTTCGTTTTCACGAATAATTACCACGTCCATCACAGGGTGTTTGGTATCTACATAAGGGGCATAGGATACGCAAGGACGGATATTGGCAAACAAGCCCAGCATTTTGCGAGTAGTAACATTCAAGCTTTTGAAGCCACCGCCTTGGGGAGTAGTGATAGGCGCTTTCAAGAAGACTTTGGTACGGCGGAGCGAATCCCAAGCATTGGCTGCAATACCTGATGTATTGCCACTGAGATACACTTTTTCGCCAATTTCTATCACCTCTGTTTCGAGGGCTGCACCTGCTGCCATCAAAATACGCAGGGTAGCTTCCATAATCTCGGGACCGATACCGTCTCCGTAAGCAACTGTAATAGGGACTTTCTGCATAAAAATTGTTGTTAAGAAAAAATGTTATAGAATTCCTTGGTAAATTTATGTAAATAATCCTCTTCTCTCAATTTTCTTTCAAAAAAAATCCCCTCCAAACAAAAAATAACCCTTGCCATATAGCAAGGGTTCGGACTGTTTTTCTTTATTTCTGTTCTCCAAACGCTGTATTTTTACTTAGAGGTGTACACCCAGCCCCATAGTAAAGACTTGGGCGGCAGGCGCACGCCCTTCCTGAAAAAGCGGGCTGATTTGGTATTTGGCAAATAGGTGCAGATAACCATAGCCCCATTCGGCTTGCATGCCCCATTGCCAAGGGTTGAGGTAGAAATCGTTGTAGGTATAGATATCGCGGGTGTTGCTGTCGGCATCTTCAAAGCGCGCTCTGGCATAACGACGAATGATGTATCCGGCATAAAAGCCGATGGTTAAGTGCATCTTTTTCTTGTATTCAGCATCTAAAAACTCATAGCGAAGGCTGATGGGCAGATTGACTTGCAAACAAGTAAGTTGGTTGCGGCTCAGCTCAAAGCCATTGCTTTCAAAAGTAATCTCTTGCTCACCTTGCTGAATGTAGGCATCATTTTGAAAACGATAATAATACCAAGCCACTTCCAAGCCACCTTGCGCACGCCAAGGGCTTTGGTTGCTGCCCAGTTGAAGCCCCTTCTGAAAGGCAACAGAGAGGTGATTGGAGGAAAAAAAGCGAAGCTTATAGTCCTCCGGCATATCTCCTACCCAAGAATTAAAGCCTACATTTACCAGAAACTGATTGCGCCAGCGCGGCGGCAAGTCCACCTCTCCATTATAAATCTCAAAAGTAGTAGTACCATTGCGGTACTTTTTCCAGATGGTATCTTGTGGCGAAGCCTCGAAAGCCCACA
>DAIQNQ010000184.1:0-2430 GCA_036788275.1 Thermonemataceae bacterium | reverse complement strand
TATTGCCGGTATCTGCTCCGGTACTTTTCAGGATATTATACACCTCTTTGGTATTGAGTTCGGGCTTGAAAGCCTTGAGCATACCTACCAAGCCCGCTACGTAAGGCGTGGCCATAGAAGTACCATTGAGCGCCTTGTATTGATTGTTGGGGAAGGTGGAGAAAATCTGCACCCCTGCCGCTGCCACGCCATATTCTATCTGCGACACTTCATTAGAGAATTTGGCTCTTTGCAGATTTTGGTCAAGTGCCGTTACGGCAATCACTCCCTTGCAGTTGGCCGGCGACACCTTGGTAGCGCTGGTGCTTTCGTTTCCGGCAGCCACCACCACTATCGCTCCGGCTTTTTGGGCATAGGCAATGGCCTCTTCATAGGCACGTTGGCTGCTTTGGTTGGAATAGCCTCCGAGCGACATCGAAATCACATCGGCTTTTTCGTCGGCAGCCTTCAAAATACCCTGTATGATAGAGCGCTGTGAGCCAAAGCCTTGGTCGCTGAGTACCTTGATGCTGGTTACGGTTACGAAGCGCTCGTTGGGCGCAAAAGAGGCAATACCTTTTTTGTTGTTGGACACAGCAGCGGCAATGCCCGCACAATGCGTGCCGTGCCCTTGCACGTCGCGGTCGTAGCGACTGTTGGTAGATGTATAGTTATCTTTCAGGTCTTCGTGGGCGGCATCTACTCCGGTATCCAGAATCGCTATTTTGGCTTTTTTCTTAGGTTTGGCATTTTTTACAAGGCTGTAAAACTCCGCCATCTGCATTTTTTCAAAAGCCCAAAGCTGCCCGAGGCTGGGGTCGTTGAGACCATAGTTGGGTTGGCGCTCTTGGGTTTCCAAGGCATCGGCGGCGGGGTCATCTACCGACACCATATTGTTGGTTTCTATCCAGCCTGTGGCACTTTCCTTATCCAAAGCTTCCATAATATCCGAGAGCTTGTAGGCATATTTTTCGGGAATATCCACGGCATAGTATTGGTCTAAGCGGGTATTTTCGGGGTATTTGATGTCGGGGAAGGCTTGTTCTACACGCAGCTCATATTCATCGAAAAGTGCTTGGAGCGATTGGAGTTGCTTTTTATCTTTTACTTCCATCAGCAGCTCGGCAGAGGCATCTATGCCTTCATTGATCACGAAGGTTTTTTGGAGTGTTTTGAAGAAAAAAGTATAAAAAACACCCATCGCTACCAATCCGAAAACCCAAAATCCCTTAGCACTTTTGAGATTGTTGGCCACCAAAGCTACGGCCACGAAAATGGCGAAGTCGCGAGGCACTACCCAAAGCACCTTGTAAAAGAAGCCTCCAGCCCCAAAAAATACCGAAGCGATATACAACAGCACGCAGCCCCAAAAAAACACATTGGCCAGCAAAGTAGAACGCTCTTTGAGCACACGCCAAAACCAAATCACCAGCGAGATGAGCGTGCCAATATAGGAATAAGTGTAAATGCTTTCCATAGAAGTATAAAGAGAAAAATTGATGGCTTAAAGATATTCAAAATTCAGGATTTTCACGGCTTTGCCCCACATCATGGCCGACATTTGGCTTTTGAGCACCTGTACCTCCGCCTTGATACGCAGGCCTTCTTGCTGCAAGGCATCGGGGCAGGCTTGCGGCAGCCAATGGCCGCCCTGTGCGTCTATCATCCCCCAAAAACCCAAGCCGAGGTCTTGGTAGCGCATAGTAGCTTCAATAATCTGCTTTTGCATTATTTTTTCGATTTGTTTTGATTTTTTTGCTGCTTCAAGTTTTCTTTCGGAAAGGGCAACTGCCCTGTTACATTGCCGGCGGGGTCGTAGTTGCAGAGCCAAAGCTCCTGCCCGTCTTTGCATTTCACCATCGCACAGCCCACGGATTTGGTATTTTCCCAAACCAGCTGCGTAAAATGCCCGCAGTAGTACCATTCTTTCATACACTTCATTTTTTCAAAGTCATAATCCTTCAATTCACTTGCCCAAGCATCTACACAGGCTTCGGGCTTGTTGGCGATGCCTTGCGACCAATAGATATTTTCTCCGTAGCGATTGGTGCTGTGTTCCATTTCGCAACCTTTTTTCTTGAGTTCTTCGGCCCAAGCTTGTGCTACTTTGGCCAGCTCAGGCGACCAAGTAAGAGGCGATACGCCGTAACGTGCGCGCCAGTAGTTGTGCCTTGCCGTAATTCCCTTCATATTGGCGGGTTCTTCGGCCTCGGCAAAGGCAAAAGCAGGCCAATACTGAAACAAGCCCAAAGAAATACCGGAGGCGGCGGCCTGCGGCTTGGGTTGCAGGCCTGCAAAAAGCCAAAAAATGGCCAGCAGTAAGCCCAAAGAAGAGAGTCGGAGTACCATAAAGACGAATTTTTGAGAATAAACAAAGATAAGCATTTCAATCTTCGCCGCAAAATTACTGCCACGGATTTGGCGATGTGCTGAAGTTGGGGAAAGGGTACA
>DAIQNQ010000183.1:0-4882 GCA_036788275.1 Thermonemataceae bacterium | reverse complement strand
TTATAAATTCAGCCGACAAGTTACACCAAGTGGACAATATATAATTTATGATTATGCCAGATATGGCCCAATGGCATTTAGCTCAAATGTTTCAGGTACAGAACTTTTTAAAATTGATGAAATATTTAAGGAAAAAGAGGGCATACCCATAGATGGATCAATTAGTGAATGGCTTTCCAATGATACACTTTTGGTTTATAATTTCAAATCTGATTTGAAGCAACCGAAAGATACTTTACCAATAAAGACAGAATTTAGAAAACTTGGAGATTTTACAGTTAAGACGATTTACTATAAAGCCAATTCAGGCGGGGGAGCTATTTATAAGTTTGACTCTGTTGCAACGACACCAGATTCTATTTTTATAAGGACTGTTTCAAAAAAAGGAAATAAAATTTTGAGATTTCCACTTGGTGCGACAACTATTAAATTAAAGTCAGATTCAATAGTTCATATTTCCATACACACGAGACTGACTAAGAATATGAATTTTACTTATAAAAATGCTGATGGGACTTTCACTACTGGGCTTGCAGGGGTAGGTACAAGTTCGTATGAACTTACTCCAACAAAAAGAATAACGACTCAAGGGCTTTATGAGAGAAAAATATTTTGGGAAATAGAAAAATAAAAACTGTATCTAACAGCACCTGCCCCAAAGTGACGGTTTAGTGGTTAAATCAAGTTTTTCCCGCCGTGTCAGGTGTTTTTCCACCTGACAATTTTCTGGCTTTGTACTTATTTGCCAAAGCAGGAAAGCGCTTTTAAAAATAAAAAAAAGCTGTATTTTTGCTTAAAGGTTTTCTGCTCGTATCAAAGCCTTTGTGTTTGGTGTCGCTTCGCTAAAACACCAAACACGGCGAGAAATACACTTCCAGCCAAATGAAAAAAATTATACCAACAGATGATTGAAAACAAGCAGCATCCCTGATGAATTTCAGAAACGAAGTCATACTCTTCATTGGCTTTTATGCGATATCGGCTGTGGTTTATTATACTGCCACTTGGATTTCATACAGTGCCTTTGAGCCCACACCGCTGCCGTATTTTCAGGTGGAAGAATTTTTTGCGGCGGCAGGAGCGCAGTTCATTATCAGTTTTATGGTTACTCTGCCTATTTGGTATGTTACGACAATTGTACTGAAGAATTACAGCCTGAAGCTCCAATTGGCCACACATATTGTCTTTTTGCCACTCTTTGTAAGTGTATGCTATTTTATGCAACTATGGACAACACAGTTCTTTGGCTGGGCAATGTTTTGGGGAGGGTATAAAACTGTGTGGACGCTCTATATGCTTATGCTTTTCTATCTGGTGCAATTTGGCTTTATCCACGCCTATGCATACTTTAAGCGCTTCAAAAAAGAGGAAAGTGAAAAAGCGGCTCTTCGGGAGGTTGCCCTGAAAAGCGAGCTGACCGCCCTGAAAGCCCAGCTCAATCCTCATTTTTTGCACAACCTTTTTAATTCTATCAATGCCAGTATTCCACCGGAAAATGAAAGTACGCGCGAGCTCATTATCCAGCTCTCAGACTTGTTTAGGTATCAAAACTATGCCTCACAGCAAGAGTATGTAAGCATCGAAGAGGAAGTAGCCTTTATAGAAAACTACCTGCAATTAATGAAAATACGACTGAAAGAACGTTTGGTCTATGTAGTTGAAGTAGAAAGGGCAGCAAAGTCGCATAAAATTGCGCCAATGCTTTTGCAACCTTTGGTCGAAAATGCTATTACTCACGGTATCGCACCCAAAGTAGAAAGTTCAGATTTACACATCAAAGTCGTAAAAAGAGATACAAAAATCCACATCTCCATCGAAGATACTGGCCTTGGCATTGCCGACAAAGCCACTGCTTTCGACAAAGGCTTGGGGCTTGCCAATACCCAAATGCGCTTGCATAAAATTTACAATACACAATTACACATTGAAGACAAGCTCCCCACAGGTACTAAAATCTCATTTGTAATATGAAAAAAATCTTGATTGTTGATGACGAAGAAGATGCTCGCAGCTTATTGCGCTTCTATATTTCGCAGCACGAGGCACTCTCTATTGTTGGCGAAGCTACCAATGGCCTTGAAGCGGTGCAGCGAATCAAAGAGCTCCAGCCGGACACCGTGTTTCTTGATATTCAGATGCCCGGCCTCAACGGCTTTGAGGTACTTACGCACTTAGATGAAATTCCCGAAATTGTATTTTCTACTGCTTTCGACCAATACGCTCTCAAGGCTTTTGAGGTGCACGCGCTTGATTATCTGCTTAAACCTTATGGTAAAGTACGCTTTGAAAATGCACTGTCAAGAATACTCAAAAACCAAGAAGGTCTGGTTTCTCTGACAGAGGCTTTGCTCAAAAAAGAAGGAGCGTACCCCGAAAGAATCATTTTACATAAGGGGAATCGAAAAATAATGGTAGCAGTCAATGATATCTTGTATGCCGAGGCTTTTGGCGATTATACAAAGGTATTTACAGCCCAACAAGAGTTCTTATCTGTCAGAGGTATCTCCCAAGTTCTCGAAGGCCTCAACCCAGACCTTTTTATCAGGTTGCACCGCTCTTATTTTGTCAATAAAAATAAGCTTCTCGAAATCAAAAAAACAGAACGTTACTACTATGCTCTTCTCTCGAATAGTCTGATGTTGAAAATAAGTGATTCGTACCTGCCCGCCATCAAAAAAATACTTTTTTAACCAGCTCGTCGGCTTATTGACGGCTTCATCGAAGAAAACATCCGATATACCGGCTATTGCGCTAAGTTTGAGAAAATCAATCTAAAGTAATATGCGCCTTCTTCTAAACTTTCTCGTCTTTCTCTCTTTGTTTTCTTATCATTCTGTATCAGTATTTGCCCAAATACAAGTACTGGCTCCGGTAGCCAAGCAAGCGGCTATCAAAGACCTAAGCCGATACAGCGGTGTCATCTCTGAGCAATACGCCAACGGCAGCCCGTCTTTATGGAAAATACTAAAAAATGGCAAAGCCGACGGGCTTTGGCTCGAATGGTATCCCGATGGCATGCTACGCTACAAAGCCTATTGGAAAAATGGTTTGGGCAATGGCAAGTGGGAGTATTTCTTCCCCAATGGCAGGCTGCGTTCCGAAAGTTTTTATATAGATGATATTGCTCAGGGTATTTATAGAAGCTATTTTGAAAATGGACAGCTGCAAACAGATGTCACCTACCTGAATGGCAAAAAGGAAGGGGTAGAGCTTCTCTACGATGCCAATGGCCTGCTACTAAAACGCAATTTTTATGAAAATGGACAACTGGCCATAGACCGTCCAGACCTTTTTGAGCCTGAGAGAATCTCCACCTCCCGAAACAATGAATGGGGCATCCATTTTACACCCGATGGTAATACTGCCTATTTTACCCGAAGAGATGCGACTACCCAACAAAAGCGAATTTATGTAACCTCAAAAACAAAAGAAGGCTGGTCAGTACCTCAAATTGCCTCTTTTTCTACGAGCGAAGATGAAAGTGCTTTTGTCAGCAACCAAGGTGATAAGCTGTTTTTTGCATCTTTTCGACCATTGTCTGACAGTGCTTCTTCGCAAAATACAGATATGAACATTTGGGTAATGGACAAGCAAGGCAGCGTTTGGTCAGCACCCAAACCACTTACTAACAGGATTAATAAAGTGATAAAGCCGGGCAATGTTTGGCCTGAAAACTACGAAGCTGGCCCCATCACCGACAAAGATGGCAATTTGTATTATTGGACAAAAGGGATTAATTCAAAAGCTACCAATCTCTTTTTTGCTGCGCTTAAAGCTGACGGCACTTTTGCCAATCCTATTGAACTGATTGAACCCTCCGATAATCAATATTTTGACAGTGCGCCTTGCCTCTCTCCCGACGGGAATCTTTTGTTCTTTGCATCTGATAACCGCCCTGATTCGTGGGGAACTGACCTCTTTTATTCAAGAAAGATAAATGGAAATTGGTCGAAACCAAAGAATATGGGCATAGCCATCAACTCCTACGGCGACGATAGTTTTCCAAGTTTTTCACCAGACGGCAAGTACTTCTTCTTTAGTAGCAACCGAGTCGGCAACAAAGACGCAAACGGTGAACTCATTTGGGATTTGTACTATATGGAAACAAGGTTTTTAACAATCGAATAACACAAAACCCTAACTCTACTTACTTAGAGATTAGGACTTTTGCAGTTTCGTATTTAAAACCAACCCCATCCTTGGCTTCGCCGATCTTCGGTTCTGACGGAGGAGGGGAGCTTGTACAGGTTTTGCAAAAATCCCCAAAAAATAGTACAAAGTACCCCTTATCGCGAAAAAGGTCTATTATGAAAAATACTCGGGCTTCTGTAAACTAAAATCGCTGCTTTATAAACCAAGCGGCGCAACCATTGTAAGTACCTATATATTTGGGCCTTATATCATCTAATTAAAAAATCGTACAATGAAAAAATCTATTTTATTTACCCTCATTTTCTTTGGAGCTACGTGGATGGCCTCTGCACAAGCTCCCAAATTGGAGAAGCACCTGACCAAAGAAACTTGGGTTTCGGATATTCCGCGTTTGGAGCAAGAGTACAAAGAAAAAATACGTGCAGCAAGCCAAAGTCAAAAGGCAAAGCTGGAAGAAGAGTTTATGGCATTGGCTCACATTCTGCGAAGTTTACGTTTTACTTTTAATAAAGACAATACCTTCGTAACTATGCTCATGGGCAATCAGTACGATGCAGGGCGATGGAAACTATCAGAAAATGGGGATACAATTTATACCATAAGCAGCTCTCAAGGCGAAATTACTTTTCAAGTAAAAGAGCTCACCGAAACGCACCTTGTCATCCAAAATCTTGTCAATAATGAAGTGTTTTTGCTAATTGCAGAAAGCAAAAAGGTTGATGATTAATTT
>DAIQNQ010000182.1:0-4898 GCA_036788275.1 Thermonemataceae bacterium | reverse complement strand
GCACAGGCGCAAAGTCCACAATATTTTACCGATAAATACAGCTTTCCTTTAGGAGGGCTTGTACGCTTTACGGGCAATATGGGCGAAATTCGTCCCAACCATTTCCACGGTGGCTTAGACATAGCCGGCAATGAGCGCACGCCCGTATATGCCATTTATGATGGCTATGTGAGCCGCGCAAAGGCCTCTACTTACGGCTATGGCAATGTACTGTATGTAACGCATCCCGAAACAGGCCATGTGAGTGTGTATGCCCATTTGAGCCGCTTTCACGGGGCTATCAAAACGTATATCAGGCAAAAGCAATATGAGCAGGAGCGTTTTGAGGTGGAGCTTTTTCCGAATCCCGAGGAAGTGCCTGTCAAAAAGGGAGAAATTATTGGTTATGTAGGCAATACGGGTGGTTCTTTCGGGCCGCATTTGCATTTTGAAATCAGGACTTTCAATGATTTGGTACTTAATCCTTTGCGCTTTTTTCCGAAAGTATTCAAAGATAGCCAGCCGCCTGTCATCACACGTTTGGCCTTGGTGCCGCAGGCTACAGAAGCCCGTGTGCAAGGCCAGTACAAGGCAGCTTTTTATACCCCTTTGAAAACTACTGAGGGTTATGTGATTCGAGAGCCTTTGATGGCTTATGGCCGTGTAGCTCTGGAAATTGCCAGCTACGACAGGGCTGATGCCTCGCCCAATATTTTTGCTACCACGCAAGTAGTGGTGAAGGTCAATCAAGAAGAAATCTACCGACACGAGATAGAGGCCTACCCGATGGACGAGGCGCGTGCCCTCAATCTACACATCAATTTTGCGACGCTCAGGAAAACACGTTTGGTGATGCAACGCCTCTACGAAACGGAGGGCAATTATTTGGATATTTACAAGTCATTAAACCAAGGCCATATTGAGGTGAAGGCGGGTATGCGCTACGAGGTGGAAATCCAATGCAGCGACATCAATGGCAACAACAGTCGCCTACGCTTTAGTATTCTGGGCAAAAAGCCTGTTCCAGCTACTTTTACGCCTACCCATACGCCCATCAAAGCGCAACTTCAAGTAGAAAACCAAGAGGTAGCGCTGCTCATCAAGGCGAGTGGCTTGCAAAAAGGAGGAGAAGTGGCTACTGTATTTCTGGACGGATTGCCCCAGCGCTTGCCGCTGGCCTATATGGCAGGGCAGCAGGCGCATTATGTGTGGGATTTGCGCCGAGGCTTTCCCGATTCGCTGCGGGTAGGGGGGCTGGCGCAGCGCTTGCCCAAGCATCAGCATATCCTTTCGCATCGGGATTTTCATCTGAAAAGTGGGTACTTGGACTTGTTTTTCCCCAAAGGGGCGCTGCCCGATACGGCCTTTCTGCGGGTAGAAGCCCAAGGCCGCACTTTGCACATAGGCCATCCCGAAATACCTCTTACCCAAGAAATACAAGTGTGCTATCTATACAGCAAGGCGGGTGTGCGCTTTGCCAATCCCGAAAAGCTGGGGGTAAGTATTGCCGGAAAGCCTTTTACGAAGGTGAAAGTTACAGGCGAGATGCTCTGCTTTTCGACCAAGCTCTTGGGCACTTTTCAGCTGGTAGAAGACAATACAGCGCCCAATATTCGTCTTTTGTCCAAAACTCCTTCAAGAGTAAATATTGCGGTATCCGACAATCTTTCGGGTGTGGCGACCTTTAAGGCCACGCTGAATGGGGAGTTTATTTTGATGCTCTACGAGTCGAAAGCTAATTTGCTCTGGACAGACCCCGACTATGGCAAGCCCCTGAAAGGTACGCTGCGCCTTTGGGTGCGCGACGAGGCAGGCAATAGCAAAGAAGCCAGCTGGCAACTTTAGAGAAGCAAGGTCATAAAAACTGCACAAATATATGCTGGAACAATTAGACGAGCTGCTGCCTTATCAGTTTTTGAGTAACAAGCCCAGCAATGTGGCGCTTTTTTTGGGTGTACTGCTTTTGGGCTGGGTATTGCAGCGCTTTTTTGCACCCTTGCTCAGCCGCTTGGCTTTTCGCTTTTTTAGCGGCTGGGCAGGCAAAGACCAGCTCAAGCTCTTTATTCGACAGATGAAAGGCCCTATCGGACGCTTTCTCTTCGTATTTTTTCTTTTTGAGGCTTTTCTACAACTGCGTTTCCCCGAAAACATGTTTGTCTCGGAGGCCTTTCAAATGGGCTTCAAGGAGGTGTTCAGGGCGAGCTTTGGCACGATAGCCATCATTACTTTTGTATTGGTATTGCTGCGTCTTACCAACTTTATTGGGGAGATTCTTCTGGAAAAAGCGAAGCTCACACCCAGTAAAACTGACGACCATTTGGTGCCTTTTTTGAAGGAGCTGACCAAGGTTTTTTTGGTGGTATTGGCTTTCTTTACGATTCTGGGTGTGGTATTTAGGGTAAATGTAGCCACTTTGGTAACGGGCTTGGGCATTAGCGGCTTGGCGGTGGCCTTGGCCGGAAAAGAAACCTTAGAAAATCTCTTCGCCTCTTTTACCATCTTCTTAGACCGCCCTTTTATTGCCGGAGATTTGGTGCAAATCGGCAGTATTATTGGGCGTATCGAAAAGGTAGGCTTTCGTACCACACGTATTCGTACCCTCGACCGTTCTCTGCTTACTTTGCCCAACAAAATGATGATAGACCAGCCCGTGGACAATTGGAATGAGCGACAGATGTGGCGCGCACGCTTCAACATCGCTTTGCCTTATGATACGCCCTTGGATTTGGTAAGGAAGATAAAAAGTCAGATTCTCAGCTATTTGCAAGCGCACCCCAAAACCACGATAGACAACAAGGTATATTTTGCAGAATTTGGGCAAAATGGCATCGAACTCACTATTTTTATGTTTGCCATCACCAACGACTACTTCGAGTTTATGGAAATCCGCGATGAGGCCAATTTTAAGCTCCACCAGATTGTTACAGAAGCTGGAGCACAAATAGCGCTGCCAACCAGAGTGGTGTATTTCCGCGATAGCGAAAGTGCCCTCTAAGCTTCAAAATTTAAGATACTTTCGGTGAGCAACTGGTAGAGGCGCTGCTTGTCGGGGTCGTGGCGGAGGTAGTCTAAATGCTGTGTAATCACTTGGGTATCCTTGCGAACAGCAGGCCCGGTTTGGGCGAGTTTGGGCTCTATGCTGAGGGCTTTTTCGATGGTTTCGCGGATGAGGGGTTTGAGCAAGTCGAAACTGAGCGATTCTCCATCAAGAATATCTTTAGAAAGCGTAAAAAGATGGTTGGCAAAGTTGCAGGCAAATACGGCAGCTACGTGCAGCACCTGCCTTTGTGCCGAACTGATGAGGTGTACGTGGCGGCTGAGGGTACGCGCCAATACGATGAGGCGCTCCCGCACGATTTCGTCGGGGGCTTCGATACAAAAAGGCACTTGCTCGATGGCCACAGCCTTGCCCTTGCTGAAGGTTTGGAGGGGATAAAAAACCCCGTAATTATAAGGATAAGGCTCGAAAATCTCGATGCTTTTGGCTCCCGAAGTATGTGCCACAATGAGGTAGTCGGGCAAGATGAGGCGGTCTATCACCTCTTCCAAGGCATCATCGGCCACGGCCAGCAGGAGAATCTCGGCTTGGGTATGGCTAAAGTCCAAGTCTGTTTTTACGTTGGCCTCATAAAGGCGCTCGCAAAGTGCTTCGGCAGCCAGCAATCTGCGGCTATATACTTCCAAAATTTTGTGTCCGGCGGCTTTGAGGGCTTGTGCCAAATGCCAAGCTACATTTCCGGCACCTACAAATGAAATATTCACGTTGTGGAGAGATTTGGATTGAAAATCAGCAATAAGATAGAGAAAACTTTATTTGGGAGCAATTTTTTAGATAAATTTGCACATAGAACATTTTTTTAGCTCTCCCAAAATACACGTAAATATGGATTTTGACAAAGAAGAAATACGCCTCCAAATAGAAAAACTCGCCCAAAAATACGCCCAAACCGGACAGAACCTCTCGGCCAATCTGGAAGGTTTGCTCTATGCCGATTATCTGAAATACTGGGATTATATACAGGTGGACTCGCTGCTCTCTTTGCAAAAGCCGCGCACGCACTTTCCCGATGAGATGATTTTTATTGTCTATCACCAAATTACCGAGCTGTATTTCAAGATGATTCTCTGGGAGATGGAGCAGATAGCCGCCCAAGAGCCACTCGAAGCTGCCTTTTTTGTGGAACGCTTGGCGCGTATCAATCGCTATATGGAGATGCTGGCGCAGTCTTTTGAGATTATGATACAAGGAATGGATATTGAGCAGTTTCGCCAGTTTCGGATGTCGCTGCTGCCCGCCAGCGGCTTTCAGTCGGCACAGTTTCGGATGATAGAGATTTGCGCTACCGACTTCCGCAATTTGGTAGAAAAAAGCTATCGCCCACAGCTCGACCACAACAGCAGTTTTGAGGAGATGTACGAGTATATCTATTGGAAAAAAGGAGCTACCGAAGAAGAAACACAGAAGAAAACCATTACGCTGGAGCATTTTGAGCAGCGTTATAGCGATGCCTTTTTGAAGCTGGCCAAAGAGTATCAAAATAAAAATCTTTGGCAACAATACCGCAAAATACAGCCTGATGATGCCCTCCAAGCCGATTTGGTGAAGGCGATGCGCTATTTCGACTACCAAGTGAATGTCCGCTGGGCGCATGCCCACCTCAAGGCGGCGGCCTCTTATCTGAAGCCCAAGGGGCAGCCCATTGCCGCTACCGGAGGCACTAATTGGACAAAATACTTGCCGCCCAACCTCCAAAAACGTATTTTTTATCCCAAGCTCTGGTCGGCTGAAGAAATAGAGGCTTGGGGCAGGACAGAATGGAAAGAGTAGGGAAAGCAGCCATTAGAAAACATACACCATTAAAAATCAGAAACCTTGAGAAATATCGTCATCACAGGTGCTACGGGCAATGTGGGCAGGG
>DAIQNQ010000181.1:0-4992 GCA_036788275.1 Thermonemataceae bacterium | reverse complement strand
TTTTGCTTATTCCTTTATCAGCTCATAGCGCATCTTGATTCCTTTTTCGATGGCTGGCACACCGTTTTTCATCCATTCGGGTGCAGGCGCAAACTTGAGGTAATAATCGAAAAACTGTTGCATGCGAATAGACAAATCCTTGCGGTTTTGTCGGAAGCGCAGGTTATGGTCTTCGCCATTGTAGGTAAGCAGCCACACGGGCTTATTGAGGCGCTTCAAGGCCATATACATTTCTATTCCTTGGTACCAAGGCACAGCGCCGTCAGCATCGTTGTGCATCATAAGCAGGGGTGTTTCCACACGGTCGGCCTTGAAAAGCGGCGAGTTTTCCATGTAGAGGAGTGGGTCTTCCCAGAGGGTTTTGCCGATGCGGCTTTGGGTATGTTCATATTGAAACATCCGGCTGATGCCCGTACCCCAGCGAATGCCTCCGTAAGCGCTGGTCATATTGGCTACGGGCGCACCGGCCATCGCTGCGGCAAAAAGGTTGCTACGCGTAACCAGATAAGCCACTTGGTAGCCTCCCCAGCTTTGGCCTTGTATGCCGAGGCGGTCTCTGTCCACAAAGGGTTGTTTGAGCAAATGTGTAACACCCGAAACGATGGCATCGTAGGCGCTCTGCCCCGGATAGCCCACTTTGTAAGGAATATCCGGCATAAATACGAGGTAGCCATTGCTCACATACTCGCTCGCCCGAATGGTAGAGGCGCTGGGCGCAGGAGCAATGTAGTTGTGCATACGGTCTGTAACGCGCTCGTAGAAGTAGGTAATCATGGGGTACTTTTTGCCTGCATCAAAGTTTTCGGGCTTGTAGAGCAGGCCTTGCAGCTCGTCGCCATCCATAGAAGTCCATTTTACCAGCTCCACCGTGCCCCAAAGGTATTGGCTTTGCTGAGGGTTGGCATCGCTCAGGCGATTGAGCTTGGTAAAGTTTTGGTCGGTATAGTACAAGTCGGGCGACTCTTTGAAGCTTTCTCTTGTAAAGATAAATCGGTTGGCTTCTTTGGCTTTTTGAGGATAGGAGAAGCGTGCTTCTTCTAAGAGCAGCTTGCGGGGAGTGGCTGGGGCTGTCAGCAAGGTAGTAAAATAGCCCGTTCCTTTTGTTTCCTCATCGAAAGCGTAGAGCAAAGCAGGCTCATCGCTCTTGATGTAGGTCAAATCGGGGTCGAGATTGATATAGCGATAGCTGAGGCCATTTTCGCGCCCATTGTTGGTGAGGCGCACGGGCGCTTCACGCATTTCGGGTTGAAACTTCCAGATATCGAAGCGGTCGTAGAGCAATAAGTGGCTGTCTTTTTCGAGCCAGCCTGCTTCACCATATTCGCGGGGCGCATCAGGATAATCGTGAAATTCATTGTAAAAACGATTATTTACCCGCTTGGTAAGGTTGAAGCTCTGCCTTGTTTTGAGCGAGTAGCTGTACCAAGAGGTATCTTGCACGGCGTACCAGTACAGGTATTGTCCGTCGGGCGAGATACGCACATTGGCACGCAGTTTTTCTTTGATTTTTTGCTTGCTGCCATCTTTAAAAGAAATGTAATACACATCTTGATAGGCCGGATAGCCTTCCCAAGACATGGGGGCTTCGTAGGCTTCGCTGGCCAAGCCAATGGCAAACTCGGCATTGCCTTCGACGGCGAGCTGTATGTTGGGAATTTCGGGCGAGCCGAGCTGCACCAAGCGGCGGCTCTTGGGATAGGCCACTGCCCAATAAGATTTCTTGCGGTTTCTTTCCAGCTCCACGTTTTGCTGGCTTTGGAGGCGGGCATCTTGCCAATGCCATACATCCACCGATACGATTTCTTCGGGCAGCAGGGTAGTATCTTTTACGATAGGAGGCGTTTGTGTGCCAAAGTAGAGCTTAGAGCCATCTTTGGCAAAGCGAGGGCTGCTGTGCTCGCTGATGAGCCAATCTTTGGGAAGCCCCGGACTGCCTTTTTCGGCGAGCTTGGTGGCAATTTTTTGTTTTTCTTGCCAATAGTACAAATCAAAATAGCGTACAAGGGCTTTCTCATTGGCCTTGGTGGTATCAGTATCCGACACAAAGGCCAGCTGTGTGCCTGCCTCGTCCCAAGTGAGGTTTTGGTGCTTTCCGGGCAGGTTGAGTACCTGCTGAAGTGCTTTTTTGTTCAAATCATAGACATATACCCCTGCCGTAAACTGGAGGCTGTCTTTGCCCGAAGATACAAAAGCCAGCTTCGTACCCTTTTCGTCGAAGAGGTACTGTGTTACATAGAGGAAGGTATCTTGGCGGGCGGTGAGCAAATCTCTGAGCACCAAGCGATGGCCGTTTTTTTCGTTTTCGACTTTAGGGGCTTTGGGCTTGGGCTTTTCTTTTTCCTTAGGCTTATTCTTATTGGCTTCGGTGGCGGCCAGTTGGGCTTTGAGCGCTTCTATCAGCTCTTTCGCCTCTTCGAGGCTTTCGGGTGTAGTCTTGGCGGGCGCTTTTTCTTCGATGGGCTTTTGGAGCTGTGTGCTGTCTTTTTGGGTAGAGTCGGCAATGGGTTTTTTATTGCTCTCTTTGCCTTTTTTTTCGGGAGCAAGGAGGTAGGCCACGGCGCTGCCCTCTTTGTCGGGCACTTTGAAAGAGAGGATATTAGGGATTTTGAAAAGACTGTCGCCTGAGAGGGCGAATATGGCCAAGGTATCCTTGGGGAAGTTTTCTTTTTTTACTTTTTGTCGGCGCAGCTGCTTGATGCTGTCCAAGGTTGGGCTGATTTTGAATACCAAAAACTTGCTATCGGCACTGAGCGAGGCTTGCGAGGCCCTCAAAAAGCTTTTGGTCTTGTCTTCCTTCTTGCGGATATCCTTGAGGTAGAGCTGTGGGTCGCCTTCTTGGGGATTGAGCTGGTAGATGACCCACTGGCCGTCTTGAGAGATGGCCTCGGCATTTACACTTTTCCAGCTGTCATAGACCTCGTGGGTAAGCGGGCGCTTGCTTTGCGCTTGTGCCCATTGGCCAAAGAGCAAGATACAAGCTGTTAGATAGAAAATGTTTTTCATGAGCGTAAGTTTAATTGTAAATCGTATGTATATTTTGCAAAAGCCACTAAGCAACTTTCTTTACAAAGATAGCCGAATTTCCGCATTTTTTGATGTTTACAGCAGTCTTCTGTTTTCCCATACGGCTTTCAGGAAAGGAAGGTGCGGCATCTCCCACATAATTTTGAGGTCGTCTTTCCAAAAAGAAGATTCCTCATCCAAAAACCTAAAGATACGGTGTATCGGATGCCGCTCAAAGAGCCTCGTAAAAGCCTTGCTGGCAGGATATTTTTCGGTGGTCATCACATTGAGCAAGGTATTGTCGTAGAGTTGGTACTGAAAGAGTGGCTTCTGTGGGCTGGGTTTGCCATATTTTTCTAATTGTGCTACCAGCGCCTTGGCCTGCTTTTGCATCCGCAAAAAAGCATAGCCGGAGCTGGGCTTGGCCGCTCCCCCCGCAATGCCGATATTGAGAATACGGCTGCCAATTTGGGCAGGATAAGGCTCACTGTCCATCGGGATAATGCCAAACTCCTCTTCGCCTATATGGTAATCTTTTATCTTCAAAAAATCTTTGATATAGGCTTGCAGTTGTACATCATAATCTTCAGCTTGGGGCAGGAGTTGCTCCGAAAAGATGGTAAACTCTACCAAGGCCTTGCGTGCCGAGAGCGGCAGCACATACATAAAGCGCGCCTCGTGGGCTACTTGCGGAATCCGAAAGTCCATAAAGCCCGCACAGTCTGTATCGAAAGTATCTTGAGGTACTTCCAGCCAATAGCCTTTGAAATGCTGCTTGAGGTAGAAGTGTCCGGCTTTGGGCGTACGTGGGGCAGGCAAGCTGCTAAAAGCCCAAGCCGCCTCATAGCTTTGCCCGTTTACACGCACACTTGCCTTGTCGGCGTGGCTTTGCAGGTCTTCTATTTCTCCATATACAAACTCTACGGAAGGGTTTTTCAGCAAGGCTTCTTGGATGTACTGATAAAAGTCGGCGCTGCGCAAAAGACAATAGCGGTAAGGGTCTATGTCAAATTTTTGTGCAAAGCCTACACCGTGAAAATCCAAGTAGCGCCACTGCTTGGCCAGTATCTCTGCAAAGGGGAATTCGGGCTGCGCCCAAAAGCACCAAGTTCGGTCATTGCCTTGTTTGGGGGCTTTGTCAATGAGTAAGAGCTTCTTTTGCCTGAGCGCCGAAGACTGTTGGAGATGGTAAGCCAAGCTCAAACCGGCTGCTCCTGTACCGGCAATGATGTAGTCGTACATGTACTTTTATTTTTCTTTATAAAACTAAAAGCCTAAAAATAGGTTTTTTATTAACTTGCGCGATTAAAAAAGTATCATATTGCAAAAATTTACTTGGAAAGTGGAGAAGTTACAAACCAAAGACGGCTCTTTTACACTCGTACAGCCTTTGCTCAACGAGACCTATCACTCCCGCAACGGAGCTATCAACGAGTCGGCACATGTGTTTATCAATGCGGGCTTGGCCTTTCGCCTGTCGCACAAAAGCCATTTACATATTTTAGAAGTGGGCTTGGGCACAGGCCTCAATGCCCTGATGACTTTGCAGTACCTCTGGCAGCGCCATTACGTAGTGCATTATACAGGCTTAGAGCCTTTTGGCTTGGAGTACGGCACGGTAGAAAAGCTTCAACTCATCGAAAACCTCTATGCCGAGCATCTGCGCGGTTATTTTGAGCGTATGCACCATTGCGAGTGGGAACAAACGGAGGTTTTTTGCCCTAATTTTTCTTTTCTCAAAAGCAAAAGTCCTTTGCAGGAGTTCCACGCCGCACCCAAATACGACTTGGTGTATTTCGATGCCTTTGCGCCCAATGTGCAGCCCGAGCTTTGGACAGAAGAAGCCCTTGCCCATTTGTACAGCCTGATGAGCGAAGAGGGCGTATTGGTTACGTATTGTGCCAAGGGGCAGTTCAAAAGGGCACTCAAAGCGGTAGGCTTCGAGATAGAGGCGCTGCCAGGCCCTCCGGGAAAAAGAGAGATGACCCG
>DAIQNQ010000180.1:0-5007 GCA_036788275.1 Thermonemataceae bacterium | reverse complement strand
GCAAGGCTCTTGCACAACATTTGAGGATTTTTGTATCTCTTTTTGCTGAGAATATTATAACTTTACGGGTTAGTACCATCAGCATACAACGAGAACCTCACCCTCCTATGAAAATCTCTTACAACTGGCTCAAGCAGTTCCTTGCGCTCGATATACAAGCCGAAGCCCTTGCCCAAGTGCTCACCCAAGCAGGCCTCGAAGTGGAGCACGTAGCACCCATACAGCTCCTCGGCGGCAAAGCCATAGAAGGCGGCTTAGAAGGCTTGGTAATAGGCGAAGTAAAAACTTGCGAAAAGCATCCCAATGCCGATAAACTCAGCAAAACCACCGTCGAGATAGCGCCGGGGCAGGTAGTACCCATCGTATGTGGTGCGCCCAATGTGGCCGCCGGACAAAAAGTAATCGTGGCTACCGTAGGCACACGCCTCTACCCGCAAGAGGGCGAAAGCTTCGAGATAAAAAAGGCCAAAATCCGCGGAGAAGCCTCCGAAGGGATGATTTGTGCCGAAGATGAAATCGGCATCGGCCACTCGCACGAGGGCATTATGGTATTGGATACGCCCCTGCCCGTAGGCACGCCTGCTGCCGAATACTTGGGCTTGGAACAAGACTTTGTATTGGAAATAGGCCTTACGCCCAACCGTGTAGATGCCGCCTCACATTTGGGCGTGGCGCGCGACTTGCGTGTGCTCTTAGACAAGCAGCTCGCCAAGCCCTCGGTGGCTGCCTTTCAGGCCAAGGCCGGGCAGCGCCCCCTGCGCCTTTCGGTAGAAAACCAAGAGGCCTGCCCTCGCTATTCGGGCTTGTGCATCAGTGGAGTGCGCGTGGCGGAGTCGCCCGCTTGGCTCAAAAATCGCTTGGTGGCCATTGGCCTCAGCCCTATCAACAATATCGTGGACATCACCAACTATGTACTTCACGAGCTGGGGCAGCCTCTCCACGCCTTCGATGCCGACAAGATTGCGGGCGATGAGGTCATCATCAAAACGCTCCCTTCAGGTACGAAATTTACCACCCTCGACGGGCAAGAGCGCAGCCTCCACGAGCAAGACCTCATGATTTGCCACGCCCAAGGGCCGATGTGTATTGCAGGCGTATTTGGTGGATTAGATTCGGGTATCTCCGAAGGCACTACCCGTATTTTCTTGGAAAGCGCCTACTTTTCTCCCGACTATGTGCGCCGTACTTCCCAGCGCCACGGACTCAAAACCGATGCAGCTTTCCGCTTTGAGCGTGGTGCCGACCCGCAAGCTACTGTATATGCGCTCCAAAGAGCGGCTTTGCTTATTGTGGAAATTGCCGGAGGCGAAATCTCCTCGGAGCTTTATGACCTCTATCCGCAGCCGCTTGCTCCTTTCAGATTTCCGGTGCGCTATAAAAACATCACCCGCCTGATAGGGCAGGAAATTCCCCGCGAAACTATCCACCAATTGTTGCGTGGCTTGGAAATAGAGATTGACAAAGAAAACCAAGAGGGCTTTGAGGTGTCGGTACCGCCTTACCGAGTAGATGTACAACGCGAAGTGGACATCATTGAGGAGATTTTGCGCCTCTATGGCTACAATCGTATCGAAGCACCCGCCCACCTGAGCGCTTCTTTTATCGCTAATTTTCCCAAAAAAGACCCACACGCCCTCCAGCACCGCAGCACCGAACTACTGGCAGCTTCAGGCTTTTCGGAAATCATTACCAATTCCCTCACCAAGCCGCTTTATGCCGAAAGCCTCAAGAGCCTCGACCCCACAGAAAACGTGGTGATACTCAACAAGCTCAGCGAGGAGCTGGAGGTAATGCGCCAAAGCCTGCTCTTTTCGGGCTTGGAGGTGATGAGCTACAACTTCAATCGCAAGCAAAAAGACTTGAAACTCTTTGAATTTGGCAAGGTATATCGCAAAACGGCACAAGGCTATCAGGAAGAAAGCAAGCTGGCGCTTTTTGTGAGTGGCAACCAGCAAGCCGAATCTTGGACAGGCCAACAGCAAAAAGCCGATTATCACTTCTTGGCGGGTATCGCCTTAAAGCTTCTCGCCTCGCTGCGCATACAGCCCGATGCCCAGCAAGCGGCCAATGCGCATCTCTTTGCCTATGGCTTGGAGTACCTTGTAGGCAAGGAGTCTGTATTGCAGGTGGGCTTGGTGCAGCCGCGCTTAGGCAAGATGGCCGACTTTAAGCAGCCTGTATTTTATGCCGAAATTGCTTGGGAAAAAGCCCTTGCACTCAGCCAAGCGAGTATGAGCTACCGCGAAGTGCCCAAGTTTCCGGAGGTACGCCGCGATTTGTCTTTGATTTTGGATAAAAGTGTGAGCTTTGCACAAATCCAAGAAAAGGCCTATCAGATAGAACGCAAACTCTTGAAAGACCTCAACGTGTTTAGCGTATATGAGGGCGAAAATATCGGCGAGGGTAAAATCTCTTATGCCATTAGTTTTACGCTGCAAGACGAAAGCCAAACTCTGACCGACAAGGTGATTGACAAAACGATGCAGCGCCTCATGGAAGGCCTTACACAGGATTTTCAGGCGATGATTCGCTCTTAGAACTCACCACACGGGAGCAGCACAAGAGTGCTGTTCCCTATATTTTTCAGGCAAATATTTGCGCAATACCAAAAATATTGCTACCTTATCCGATTCTTACAGACCAAGGTATGAACCAAAAAGAATTATTGAACAAGTTGGAGAATCTTGAAGCCAAAGTACAACTCTTGGCAGAAAGATACGTATCGCTCAAAAAAGAATTGGCCTCCACCCTCGAAGAAAATCTCGAACTCAAGGCCTTGGTAAAAAAGCAGAATATTCAGATTAATGATTTTCAAAATAAATATAAAATTAGTAAAATTGTAGCTTCTATCGCACCAAACGCTGAAAATGCCTCGGAGCTGAAAGAGAAAATTGACGAATACATTGTTGAAATTGATAAGTGTATCGCTTT
Source organism: Thermonemataceae bacterium (assembly GCA_036788275.1). GTDB lineage: Bacteria > Bacteroidota > Bacteroidia > Cytophagales > Thermonemataceae > DAIQNQ01. Next base: position 2,076 of record DAIQNQ010000180.1, on the reverse strand, counting down.
CCTAAGCAAGTAATCATCCTGATATATGGCTCAACAGAACCCTTTGCCCATCAAACTCAAGATTGCAGACCGCGACTACCCTATGCAGGTAGAAATGCCGGAAGAGGCCAAGCTGAGAGCCGTAGGAAAGCACATCAACCAACAGTTGAAGCAATATAGAGAGGAATATGGAGTAGAAGACAAGCAAGACCTGCTGGCAATTTTTGCCGTGGATTGTATGATGGACAGAAACGCGCTTGAAGAAGATAAAACGAGTTTGGAAAATATCATACTACAAAAAATCCAGTCTTTAGACCAACTTATAGACCAAGTGCTGTAAGGCCTCTCAAAAACTCTTGCTCTGTGCCTTAAGCGTCGGGTGTGTGGAGACATTATCCATCTCAAACACAACAGACCGATGAACGAATACATTATAGCGGCGATTAGCGCCCTGATTGCTCTCCTTGCAGGCATTGCCTTGGGAAGGTATCTCTTGCAGCAAGCCAAACACAAAGCCCTCGACGAAAAGACGGCCATGATGCTCAAAGAAGCTGAAATAAAGGCCGAAAGCATCCGCAAAGAAAAAGAATTGCAAGCCAAAGAGCGCTTTTTGCAGCTCAGAGCAGAGTTTGAAGAGGAAGCCAACAAAAAGAAAAATATCCTTATTACCAACGAAAATAAACTCAAACAAAAAGAACAAGCCCTCAATAAATCTACCGAACAGGTAAAAAGAAGAGAAACTGAACTCAGCAGCATCGAGGAAAATCTGAAAGTACAAACGGAGAGCCTCAGTAAAAAAAGAGAAGAAGTTGAAAAAATGCGCCTCTCGCAGGTAAAACAATTAGAGAAAATTGCCAATATGACCGCCGAAGAGGCCCGTACACTGCTGGTAGAAAACCTGAAGGCCGAAGCACAGTCGCACGCCAACTCTTATGTAAAGGAAATTACCGAAGAAGCCAAGCTGACGGCCACCAAAAAAGCCAAAAAATTAGTAATAGAAGCCATACAGCGTACCGCCACAGAGCATGCCATCGAAAACTGCGTATCCATATTCAATATAGAATCTGATGAGATAAAAGGCAAAATCATCGGACGCGAAGGCCGCAACATCCGCGCATTGGAAGCTGCCACAGGAGTAGAAATTATCGTGGACGATACCCCCGAAGCCATTATCATTTCGGGCTTCGACCCGGTACGTCGCGAGGTAGCACGCTTGGCCTTGCAGCGCTTGGTAGCCGATGGACGTATCCATCCCGCCCGCATCGAAGAGGTAGTGGCCAAAATCCAAAAACAAATAGAAGACGAGATTGTAGATATTGGTGAGCGTACTGCCATTGATTTGGGCATCCACGGCCTCCACCCCGAAATCATCAAGTTGGTAGGGCGTATGCGCTTCCGCTCTTCTTATGGCCAAAACCTGCTCCAACACTCACGCGAAGTAGCCAATCTTTGTGCCTTGCTGGCTGCCGAGCTGGGACTCAACGTAAAGCTTGCTAAAAGAGCCGGCCTTTTGCACGACATCGGCAAGGTAGTGCCCGAAGAACACGAGCAACCACACGCGCTCTTGGGGATGGAAATCGCCAAAAAATACAAGGAACATCCCGAAGTGTGCAATGCCATCGGCGCGCACCACGACGAAATAGAAATGACCTCGCTCATCTCGCCTATCATCCAAGCTTGCGATGCTATCTCCGGCTCTCGTCCGGGCGCACGCCGCGAGGTGATGGAATCTTATATTAAGCGTCTCAAAGAATTGGAGGCTTTGGCTGTATCTTTTGATGGGGTGGTAAAATGCTATGCCATTCAGGCGGGCAGAGAGCTGCGCGTGATTGTAGATGCCGAAAATGTAAATGATGAACGCGCCAGCATGCTTTCTTTTGAAATTGCTCAAAAAATAGAAAAGGAAATGCAATATCCGGGGCAAATCAAAATCACGGTAATTCGTGAAATGCGTGCGGTGAACTTCGCTAAATAAATATTGCTTTTAATACCCAGTCCAGCTGCTGTATTGATGCCAAAAGGCCTCGGTACAGCAGTTTTTTTAATTCTTTTTAAGAAAACAATCTCTCGCAAAGGCGCAAAGAAAAACATCTGTGC
>DAIQNQ010000179.1:0-5040 GCA_036788275.1 Thermonemataceae bacterium | reverse complement strand
TGGCACTCTAAGGGGCAGGTGCTGCCGGAGCGCTGCGCAAGCTTTGGGAAAGGCTTTTGCCTTGCTCAATGCTCTGCAACATCTTCTCTTTTACCTCTGTTACGCGCTTCATTTCGTCTTCCAGATAAGCTACAATGGCGGAGTCGTCTTCGTGGGTGGGTACTTTGTATTGGTGCATCCAATCCCACATAGCGCGGTCGGCTTGCTCAAGGGCTTCTATTCTGCTTTGGAGTATTTGGATAAGGCTGTCATTGGCAGGCTTTTGGCGTGCCAGAGAGTCTTTGGCCGCTCCGAGCTGTTTTTTAAGAGCTTTCATTTGCCCCATTTTGGGCATTACCTCATCGTGTACGGCCATTACTTTTTCTTCAAGCTCATTATAGTTACTTTGGCTGTTTTGATGATGCTGGTGGTCATTGGTGCAGGCAGCGAGAAATAGCCACAAACTGCCGAAGGCGATTGCATTGTTCAAGCGCATATTTTTTAAAGTTTAAAATAAAAAAAGATTTACCAAAAGGGTAGAGGCTTATTGCATGCGGGAGCGTTTTGTATAGGGTTTATTAATTCAAATATAGCGAAAAAGTCTTTTTGTCAAAAGAAATTTGGGCAAAAGGCAAAAATGTAATTGCTTTTGCTGCGAAGCTATTGATTTTTGAGTAATTTTAAGCCTGTCATCAGCCTTTGCTTATCCGCTTTGTTTTATGTTGCTACCGCTACTGATATTAGCCCTTTCTTTGCTGAATGCCCTCTATTTATTCTGGATACCCTCGCAACAGCCCCGACATCGCTGGGTAGCCTTGCTGGGCACGGGATTGTGCTGGATATTGGCCTGCTATTTTGCTTGGGAAATAGGCGGCGATAGTACGCAACACAGACAGTGGCAGGTGGCTTGGCCGCTTGCCCACGATAAAGCCTTGTATCTGGGTTTTGAGGCGGGGGCATTTTCGGCGCTGATGCTCTGTATGGTGCTGCTTGTCTCTTTGTTGGTGCAGATTTTTTCGAGTGCCTATATGGCTGAAGAACCCCACATCTTGCGCTATTATGCCTATATACAGCTTTTTACTTTTGCGATGTTGGGCTTGGTATTGGCCGATAATCTCCTGCTTTTGTATGTATTTTGGGAGTTGGTGGGGCTTTGTTCTTATTTGCTGATAGGCTTCTGGCACGAGCGACCTGAGGCACGCCGCTCCGCCCAAAAAGCCTTTATGGTAAATCGTATCGGCGATGTGGCCTTGTTGGTAGGCATCATATTATATTTCATTCATTTCGATACTTTTTCCTTTGCGCTTACCGATGTTCCGGCGGACGCACCCCTTGCTCTGATAGGCTTTTGTTTGGCCATCGGCTGCTTGGCCAAGTCGGCGCAGTTTCCTTTGCATATATGGCTGCCCGATGCGATGGCAGGGCCGAGTCCCGCCTCAGCACTTATCCACGCTGCCACGATGGTAGTAGCAGGCGTATATTTGCTTACGAAATTATTTTTTCTTTTTACAGGCGAGGTCTTGTTATTTATTGCTTGTACAGGGGCATTTACAGCACTGTTGGGGGCTTTGGCCGCCTGCTTTCAGACGGACATCAAGCGCGTGTTGGCCTATTCTACGGTATCGCAGTTGGGGCTGATGCTCTTAGCGCTGGGGGTAGGAGCTTATCAAGCCGCTTTATTGCATTTGCTTACGCATGCTTTTTTCAAGGCAGCGCTCTTCTTGTGTGCGGGGGCACTGATAGCAGGTTTACATCAAATAGAAAAAAAATACCACGCTCCCTTCGATGCCCAAGACATGCGCCTGATGGGCGGCTTGCGACAGAGTTTTCCTTGGGTGTTTGTCATTTATACCGTGGCAATGTTGGCTTTGATAGGTTTGCCCCTTACATCGGGCTTTTTGTCTAAAGAGGCCATTTTGCTGGGGGCTTGGTCTTGGGCGGCAGCCAGTGGCGGGGGCTTGGCCTTTTTGTTGCCTGCCGTTGGGCTGTTGGTAACGCTCCTCACAGCTTTTTATATGGGAAGGCAGTATTTGCTCGTATTTTGGGGCGAAAGCCGCTTGGTCAAGGAATTGCCTGTATATCAAGAAACGCTTGCAAAACCGCTGGCGCTTTCAGGCTGGATGAAATGGCCTTTGGCTGCATTGGGCTTGGGAGCGCTGTTTTTTGTATTTTCGCCCCACGCTTTGCGTGCTGAGGCAGCTTGGTTTTATACGTGGCTCTCGCCCGAAAAAGGGATTTTGGTACTTGCTTCCTCAGCAGGGGAGCGCCTATTGCTGCAATTAGAAGCGCATAAGGCTGCTGCACAATGGCCTGTATTGCTTTTGTCTTTGGGTGGCATTGCCTTGGGTTTGGGAGGCGCTTACTTCCTGTACGGGCGCAGGGCGAACGGTCAAGACCCTGCCGCTTTGGGTTATTTGGCTTTTCTTTTTCCTGTAAATTCACCTTATCAATCTTTGCTTATTGCACCGATACAGCGTGTGGCAAAGGCTTTGGCCTTTTTCGACCAAGCAGGCATAGACCGAGGCGTATTGCTTTTGGGCAGGGCGCAAGTGGTATTGGGACATGTGGTGGCTTGGATAGACCGGGCTTTGGTAGAGGGATTGTTGAAATTTTTGCTCGCTTCTTTGAGCGCCTTCGGTCGGCTGTTTAAGTCTTTCTCCAAAGGAAGTCCACAAAGCTTTTTGGCCGCAGGAATAGTAGGCTTTTTAGTATTGATATTATGCTTGATGCTTCGATAATAAAAGACAATTTGTACATGCGCCGCGCCTTGGAGCTGGCCCTGCTGGGGCAAGGCAAGGTAGCGCCCAATCCGATGGTGGGCTGTGTGGTGGTACACCAAGACCGCATCATTGGCGAGGGCTGGCACGAGCAGTACGGACAAGCCCATGCCGAAGTAAATGCTATTCGGCAAGTAACGCAGCCCGAACTGCTTGCCGAAAGTACGGTGTATGTAAACTTAGAGCCTTGTGCACATTTTGGCAAAACACCTCCCTGCGCCGACTTGCTGGTGCAGCATCGGGTAAAAAAGGTAGTAGTGGCGAACCAAGACCCCAATCCGCTGGTAGCGGGCAAGGGTTTGGCAAAGTTGCAAGCTGCGGGTATCGAAGTAAGCGTGGGCATATTGGCCGAGGAGGGGCGAGCGCTGAACAAGCGTTTCTTTACCTTTATGGAGCAGCAGCGCCCTTATATTGTACTCAAATGGGCTGAAAGCAGCGACAACTTCATCGCACGTAGCAATTACGACTCCAAGTGGATTAGCAGCCTGCTTTCGAGGCAGCGTGTACACCAATGGCGCACCCAAGAGGCGGCCATTATGGTGGGCACACAAACAGCCCTGCACGACAATCCGCAGCTCAATGCCCGCCTTTGGGAAGGTACACAGCCTTTGCGCTTGGTGATAGACCGCTTTTTGCGCTTGCCGCAGCACTTGCATCTTTTCGACCAAAGCTTGCCTACTTGGTGCTATAATACCCTGAAAGAGGAAAGGCAAGAAAATTTACATTGGAAAAAAATAGCAGGCAAGGACTTGGTGGCGGAGCTGCTGGACGATTTGTATCAAAACAAAATACAGTCGCTTTTGGTAGAAGGAGGGGCAGCCTTGCTCTCGCTCTTTATCGAAGCAGGCTTGTGGGACGAAGCGCGGGTTTTTCAGGCACAAAACACCTACTTTGGCGAAGGCATCGCTGCCCCCAAGCTACAAGGCTTTTTGGCCGAAAGCGAGCTGCTGGAAACAGACCGCCTCAACTATTGGCAAAATCCTTTGGCAGGGAAGTAAAATGCCGCAAATACATCACTTGCACTTCTGTCTTGCAAAAGGCCATATTGTATGCACCTTATACTAAAACCAAAGTGGTTTTGCATAAAAAAGATAGAATCATTGAAAATCAAGGCAATCAATCAGGAAAATCCTGAAAATCAATTTAATCTTGGTATAAAAATTTATCTCTCATGAAAAAAGTCGCTTTCCTTTTCCTCCTCACTTTGTTTGGGAATTTGTCACAAGCCCAAAATCGCTGCCAAGTAAAAGACCTTTATGGGGATTTTATTACCACCTACAAATATGAAATTGGCGGACAGAGCTACGTAAGTAAACAAATAATTGTGCCTGTGAAAAAGTCTTGCCTGAGTGCTTTTGTAACGCAAGAAAAGTCTATGATGGATTATCTATTGACGAATTTTAGCAACCCTGTGCCCCAAGAGCTTTTTGCAGCTGCCAAAGACAGCCTCGCCATTAGAAAAATCTATCTTGCCGAGCTCAAAAAAGATACGCTCTTTGCCCAAGTGATGAACGAGCTGCAAGCAAAAGTTATCGAAAAAAAGATGGTCAAGGATACCATAGATATGGACGACCTGATGAATGTAGCTGTGAAGTACTTCACAATTATCAGAACAAGCCCGGATGGAGGGTATAGTGGAAAGGTCTGTGCGGGCATTAATGGTGTAAAAGGCACCCAAACCAAAAGGCAAGCTTTTGTAGAAGCCTTTGCTTTTTCTTCTATTTTGAAGCATTACCAAAGCAAGGAGTACAGTATGTACAAAGAATTTTCTGATGCAATGAGAAAAATCCTGCCTATACAACTCGGCGATGACAGCAACGAGCGCCTGCTGCGTGCCCAAGGTGCTTTGTTTGTATTGATGAGCCAAAACGAAAAACTCCAAAAAATGCTTCGAGAAGAGTACGAAGCCCGCAAGGAAAATCTCCCTTTCGTCCTAAAGCCTTCCTAAAGTAAAGGCAACATTTTATTAACTTTGGAAGCTTGCCGCTTTGGAAATCTTTGGCTATCTTCCATTGTTCTTTTACGAAAGCTCACCTCTAAACCCGGCACCTGCCATGGACATATTAGCACTCCGCAAGCTGGTTAGACAAGGAGAAAGCTTGCATCTCGAATTCAAATTGAAAGCAAGCCACCCCGAAAAAATCATGAAAGAAATCGTCGCCTTCGCCAATACCGAAGGCGGCACGCTGCTCGTAGGCATCAGCGACGACTGCCAAGTGCGTGGCCTGAAGTTTCCCGACGAAGAAGAGTACATCTTGCGCCAAGCCATCGAAAAGTACTGCGC
>DAIQNQ010000178.1:0-5138 GCA_036788275.1 Thermonemataceae bacterium | reverse complement strand
GGAATACGATTAATCAGTACTGCCCGCCCGTCTTTGGCTGCTTGCCCGGCCAAGCCTTCTCCAAACTCATATTCCAGCACTTTGCTTTCGGGAGTGTAGTAGGCATATCCCTTAAAAAAGGTAATAAAATTGAAGCTCTGCTTTTGGGTAGCGATATAAAGAGCACCTTGTGCCGCACGCAAGTCGCCACAAATCTTATGGAGGGCTTTTTCGAGTGCCTTTTCAGGCTCGTGGTTATGTACACTCATCAGGTTTGAGAAGGCATCAATATCTTCGATAGTCTTGAAGTTGTTCTCCTGCTGTTGGCCGCTGTGGTAGCTACTCTCTCCCATTTGGATAGTGGGCTTTTCATTTATGCTGAAACGCTGATAAGAGATAATCAAAAACATAATAGCCAGCAAGGCCATCGCAAAGGCTACGCCCACAAAAACCCCCAGCTGAATCAAATCTGGCGTAATCTTGCTTTTTTCTGACAGCTCCACGATGCCCAAATCTTTGGCGATTTTGTCTTCAAAATGGTAGAGGTCGTAGCCTACTTTGGCAATAGCAAATACGAATAAGGCAATGGAGAGGATAGCAAGGGTTTTATAGATAGCTTTCATGCGTTATACAGCGTATTGTCTGTGCAATTTAAGTAAAAAATCTATAATTTGTTGAGTCGTGAGAATATAATCTATCTTGGTGAGCTTCATGGCCGAAGCTGGCATGGTATCTATCAGGCACTCGCTGGGGTCTTGTACAATGCTCAGGCCGCCCTTCTCCACGATTTTTTGCATACCTGCTGCGCCGTCTTTGTTGGCTCCCGAAAGCAATATACCAATCAGCTTGCTGCGAAACACATAAGCCGCTGTTTGAAAGGTAATATCAATGGCCGGACGCGAGTTATTGACCATCTCCTCGGTAGATACCGCAAAGGTATTGCCCAGCTCTACGGCCAAATGGTAATTGGCAGGAGCAAGATAGATTTTTCCTTTCTTGATGGTGTCTTTGTCGTCGGGTTCTTCTATTTCTTTGATACTTTTGATGTTCAAAGCCTCCACAAATCCGCTTCGCACGTGCTTGAGCCGGTGCAAACACATGATGATGGGCAGCGGAAAATCGTCGGGCAAGGCTTGCAGGATACTACTGATTACCTGAAAGCTTCCGGCAGACCCTCCTATCACAATGGCTTTGTATTGATTATGTAAGTGTTCTTGGTTCATCGAAAAAGAGCGAAGGAAGTTTAATCCTTTATTTTTTTATAGATTTTCTCCTCATTGTTTACTACTATAAACTTGTTGGCGATTTCGCACCATATCAAAGACTCCTTGGCACCGATGGCCAAATAAGCGTATTTGAACATACTGGCATGAAAAAGCTTGAGGACTTGGTTTTGAAGGGTTTGGTTGAAGTAAATCATCACATTGCGGCACAGAATCAAGTCAAACTTCGAGAAGGGCTCTCCTATCACCAGATTGTGCTCTCTGAACTCCACATTGCGCAGCAGTTGTTTGTCTATAATCGCCTTGCCACTTTCCTCGCGGTAGTAGTCGCTGAGTTGTTTTTTGCCTTGAAACTGCACATAATTCTTGGCGTTTATCTCCATATTTTTGGCATTGTACATACCCTGCTTGGCCTTGTCTATGATTACATGGTCTATATCGGTGGCTACAATGCGAGCGCGGTCCAAAATCCCCATTTCGTAAAGCAAGATAGCCATCGAGGCTACTTCCTCACCTGAGGAGCAGCCCGCATGCCAGATGCTGAAAGTTTCGTTGCTGAGCAAGATGTTGGGAATCACGTCGTCGCGTATTTCGCGCCAAAAAGAGGGGTCGCGAAACATCTCGGTTACGTTGACGGTAATTTCAGCCAAAAATTCCTTGAAAAACTTGGCATCATTTTCTACCTTTTTGATGAGTACCTCAACCGAATCGAACTTGTACAACTCCAACACACGCTGCACACGCCTTTTGAAAGAAGACATGGCATAGTTCGAAAAGTCGTAGTTGTACTTGTTCTTGACTACATCTGTGATACGGCGCAATTCAATGATTTCTATTTCTTGCATAGGGAAAAAGATTAGGGCAATATTTGGCACACATACAAAATTGGAAACAGCTTGGTCAGGCAAAAATACATTTTTTTCTGTTTTTTGAAAGCACAGCGCCCCAAAGCTTTTACAAAACGGGCAGCAGCACCGTTTCTTCAGGCAGCAAAGCTTCCGGCGATACAAAGGCTTTGCAGCGATGAAAGTACGTTTGATTTTTTAGAAAAGCAAAAAACCGCTCCCTTATGTAAGTATTTTTCACAGAAAAAGGCAAAACTCAGAAAGCCTTGCCTTTTTTGTTATCTTTAAACTTTTACTAAAACTTATTGAACAAGTTGATTTCAAATACCTTGCCGATTCTGTCTGGGCTTTCGGACAAAATTCTGCGGCAGTATTGGTCAGTAAAACAAAAACAAAAGTCCTCACAAGAAATTGAGCTCTCCTATCAGCTCTTGGCCAAGCTGACGATTGAGCATTGTAATAATTTTAGACTTGGAGAAATTCAGCTCACTTTTCAGAGAGGCAGAGCTAAGGCGTACAAAAAGCGTTTTTTCTTTAAGGAAAATTTCGGTAGTTTTTTGAGCGATGGGCTGCCCCATCAGTCGCTCCCATGAAGCAATGATTTGGGCTTCGCTCATTTTGCCTTTTATTTGATACGTATCAAGCATGCTTTCAATTGCCTCGCGCAGGGTACTGGTCTCTGCCTTTCTCCAAGATGCTTTTCTATATGCCATATTGCCGGTGTATTTTTCCTGCTTGTACTTCAAATATTTTTGCGGGCAGCGCCAATTCTTCCATCAAATGTCGGCTGCGAGCGCTGTGTGCATCCGTCAAGAAAATCTGCCCAAAGGTTTGCTTGCTTACCAGTTGCATGAGTTTTTTGATGCGGTCTTGGTCGAGCTTGTCGAAGATGTCGTCTAAGAGCAACAAAGGCTTCAGGTCTTTTTGCTTTTGGAGGCACTCAAAGGTAGCCAATTTCAGAGCAACCACAAAAGATTTTTGCTGCCCTTGCGAGGCAAATTTTTTGAGCGGGAAGCCATCTATCTCAAAATCAAAATCATCTTTGTGCAAACCCACCGTGCTACGTTGCAAGAGGCGGTCTTTGGGCAGGGCTTCGCGCAGCAGCACCTCAGGGCTTTTGGAACTGTGCAATTGACTTTGGTAGCGGAGCTGTACTTGCTCTTTTTGCTCGCTCAGAAAGCGATATTGCGCCTCAAAGAGTGGCATAAAATCATCCAACACCTGACAGCGAAAACCGTAAATCACCGCTCCTTCGGCCAGCAGCACCCTGTCGAAGGCCTCCAGCAGGTCGGCATCAAAATAGCGGCGCTCCTCAAAAAGGCGCAGCTGCATATTTCGCTTCTTGAGGGCTTGGTTGTAGAGCAGCAAACTTCGGAGGTATTGGGGATACAACTGACAGATAAGGTTGTCGAAAAACTTGCGACGCCACTCGCTTCCCTCACGTATCAGGTCGGTATCGTGTGGGGCAATCATCACCAGCGGAAAAGCCCCTACGTGCTCCATAAGGCGCTCATAAGGCACGCCGTTCAGCTTGAGCACCTTGCGACTTTGCCCTTGCTGTATGGCGCAATACACTTGCTGTCCGCCAGATACTTTTTGGAAACTTCCCTGCACGGTGGCATAGTTGTATGCGTGGCCAATGGCTTGACCGTCTTGATAGTTGAAGGCGCTTTTGGCCAAACAGAGGTAATGGATGGCTTCGAGGAGGTTGGTTTTGCCACTGCCATTAGGCCCTACAAAGCAGTTGATACCCGCAGTAAACTCAGCAGAAAATTCTTCATAATTCTTGAATTGAAAGAGTTGCAGGTCTTGAAGCCACATGGCATTTTGGAGGGTTAAAATAGGAAATTTTTTATGCAAAAATAGGCTGAATTATTTTTTTGTTCACAGTTTTACGTAAATTCGCAACGTATTTCAGGTTTTCCACTTACCAAACCAGCGTACTGTTATGGCCAAAGCGACAAGCAAAACTCCGGCACCCAAAACTCAAAAAAGTAATTCTAAGGCAAAAGTAGCCCCCAACGATAAATTCTCAAAAGAAACCTACCTTTTTTGGTACGAAAAGATGCTGCTCATTCGCCGCTTCGAAGAAAAAGCAGGACAGCTCTACGGTCGCCAAAAAATCAAGGGCTTTTGCCACCTCTACATCGGCCAAGAGGCCTGTGCCGTAGGAGCTGTGAGTGCCCTCCAAAAAGATGATAAATGGATAACGGCTTACCGCGACCACGGCCACCCGCTGGCGCTGGGTACTTCGGCGCGCGCCATTATGGCAGAGCTTTTTGCCAAAGCTACCGGCTGTACCAAGGGCAAAGGCGGCTCTATGCACCTTTTCGACAAAGAGGTGAACTTTATGGGTGGCCACGGCATTGTGGGCGGGCAAATCCCGCTTGGTGCAGGCATTGCCTTTGCCGAAAAATACAACAAAACCAACAATCTCTGCATCTGCTATATGGGCGATGGTGCTGTGCGCCAAGGAGCGCTGCACGAGGCCTTCAATATGGCCATGACTTGGAAGCTGCCCGTGATATTTGTGATAGAAAACAATGGCTACGCCATGGGTACCTCCGTGCAGCGTACCTCTAATGTAACGGAGCTTTACAGAATCGGCGATGCCTACGATATGCCCGCAGAGCCGGTAGATGCTATGAGCGTAGAGGCTGTACATTTGGCCGTAGAAAGAGCCGCCGAGCGCGCCCGCAAAGGCGATGGCCCTACCCTGCTGGAGTTTAACACTTACCGCTATCGCGGCCACTCGATGTCGGACCCTGCCAAGTACCGCACCAAAGAGGAGCTGGAAGCCTACAAGGCCTTAGACCCTATCGAACAAGTAAAAGCCACCATTTTGGCCAAAGGCCACGCCAGCGAGGCAGACTTAGAAGCCATGGAGGCCAAAATCATGGCCGAGGTAGAAGATTCGGTACAGTTCGCCGAGGAATCGCCCTACCCCGACCCTTCTGAAGCCTTCGCCGATATGTACGTACAAAGCGATTATCCTTTTATTAGAGAATAGGCATTTAATTGCCTTGAAGTCGCCTATCTTTCGGATTTTGAAATCTGAAGGATGGGCGGGTTTTTAAAGAATTGTTAATTT
>DAIQNQ010000177.1:0-5142 GCA_036788275.1 Thermonemataceae bacterium | reverse complement strand
GTGATGTATTTCATAAATGTTAGGTATTGGCTTCTCTACAAAAATACAAAAAAATAGTACAAGCTACTGAAAAACCTGAAACATCGGTAGCAGCACTTCAGACTCCCCTTTGCCAAATCTTGATTCACTTGCATTATGAATCTCACCCAAAAAAAGAGGCCATCAAATACGATTCGATGGCCTCTTTGCGTACAGCAGGGAGCTTATCGCCCAAACATACGGAACATATTGCGCTGCTGGCGATTGCCCTGGTTGGGATTGAGCTGCGGATTGAAGGAATACGTAAAGCTCAGCATATAGTAGCGCCCCAAAGATGCGATGGTTTGCTGCTCGATGAAGTTTACACTGGTATTTTGATTGGCACCTACGTTTTGGTTGAGCAGGTTGCTGGCCGAAAGCTTCAGCTCGCCACGGCGGTCTTTGAACACAGCGGCAGCAATACCCATCCCCAGCATGGGTACTTCTTGGTAGAAGTCGGTAGTAATACCTTTGTAAATGAGATAATCCAGATTGACACTGTAAGTAAGTACCTTCAGGAAGTAAAAGAAAGTTTCGGCGGTGTAAGTCTGATTCAAGAAAGATTGATTCAAACTACTGTTCGACTCGAAGCGCGATTCGCTGCGGCTCAAATTTGCCCCCAGCAGGAAGTTCATCTTGTCTTGCAAATCAAAAGAGTAGCGCAAGCTGCCTCCTACTACATTTTGGCTAATCACGGTTTCCACATTATTGAGTACGTTGAAACCTTGGCTGTAAGAAAGATTCGTCGAAAGATTCACACGGCTTTTGAGCTTATTGATGGGCATGCCGTAGTTGAGTGTACCAAAGCTGCGCCAGCTATTGCTTACGTTTACGGGTTGCGTAGTACGAATCAGGCGCTCATCTACCGTTTGGGCATTTACGATGGCATCGGTAGTATATACCAAGTTGAGATTCGCAAAGAAGTTAGAGAAATTGATTTGATTGAACTTAAAATAATTGATATTCAACTGATTGTTAAAAGCAGGGCGTAGATCAGGATTTCCGACCGAGATATTGAGCGGGTCGCTGTTGTTGATAACGGGCTGCAACTGCTGCACATTCGGCTCCTGCACGCTGGTTTCGTAGCGCACGGTCAGGCGATTGCTCTGCGAGAAATTATAGTCTAAGCGCGCCGTAGGCAATATATTGGTAAAAGTACGATAGATACGCGTATCGCTGATGAGCAGCCTGCCGTCCAGCTCAGTGTATTGGAGGTTCAGTCCGGTGGTAAAGTTCAGCTTCTTTTCGTTCATTCTAAAGCTCAGCCCCCCTCTATGGAAAGTATAATCGCTCTCGAATTGGTTCGACAAGAGCGGGTTGAAAGTCCGCTGCTCCCCGGCCATATCAAATACCTCTTGGTTTACCTCATTCAGATTCTTGCGAAAGTTGTAGCTCAGCTCCAAGAATTTCCGGCGGGCAATCGGCTCCGTAAAGATGGCATTGGCTCCGTAGGTATAGTTGCGGTTGCGCCTTTCATTTACTTGGTCGAGGAGCTGGGTTTGAGTAACACTCTCCGTAAAGAAGTTGTTCTCGGCCAACAGCGAGCCATCGCCATCAGTGGTATTCAGTGCAAAAGTACCGTTCAAGCTAAAGGTACGCCCACGCTTGGCAAAGCGATGCCTCCAGAGCAAATTGGTATTAAGCGTCCAGCGTTGGTCTTCGGAGAGGCTGTTGCGGAAGCCGTTGTTTTGGAGGTTGTCGTTCAGGTCGAAGGTTTCGGTATTGCTCTGATTGTCGTTTTGGGTATTGGTAAGGCCGGCATTGGCTGTCCACACCAAGCTGTTGAGCGAGTCTATTTTATGCTCTAAGCGCAGGTTGATGCGCTGATTGATATTTTCGTTGAGCGAGGAGTTGCTTTGTGTGGAGTTGAAGCTATTGCCATTGGGCAGGAAGTTTTGGCGCAAGGTGTTGGTGGCTTGCCTATTGGTGAGGCTATTGAAAAAGTAGCTGCCATTGAGTTCTGTTTTGGAAGAAAGCTGCTGGTTCATATTCAAGCCTCCGGCATAATTGGTAATAAAACCATAGTCCACCCCCCCGAAGTTGATAGGTACATCGCCACCGCCAAGTCGTATCCCTCCCCCACGGTTGCCCACGCTGGAGAAACTGATAGCATCTTCTACCCCAAAGCCTTGCTGGTTGATGTTGTTGCCTGTCCCGATAATAGAGAGCTGATTGCCCTTGCTGAATCTGTTCAGGTTGGCACGTGCCTCGAAGCGCTCGTTGGTGCCTCCTCCGGCCATTGCGCGGCCAAACATACCCTTTTTCTTATCTTCTTTGAGGGTGAGGTTTACAGTCATTTCTCGCTCTCCATCATCTACGCCCGAAAATACGGCTTGGTCGGAGCGTCTTTCAAATACCTGCACTTTGTCTATGGCATCGGCGGGTAGATTTTTGGTAGCCAGCTTGGGGTCGTTGGCAAAAAACTCCTTGCCATCCACCAATACTTTTTGTACTTTTTTACCATTTACATAAATGCTCCCGTCTTTCTCTATCTGTATGCCCGGCATGCGCTTGATGAGATCTTCTACCACGGCATTGGGCTGTGTTTTGAAAGCTTCGGCATTGAACTCAATGGTATCTTGTTTGATTACTACCGGCACGCGGTCGCCGGTAACAGTTACTTCTTTGAGCATGGAATTGTCTTGCAATATGATGCGCCCCAAGTTCAGCTCTGCGCCTTCGGGCTTGGCTATTTGCCTAAAGTAGCGCTTATAGCCCACATAGTTGATGTTGAGCAGGTAGTCATTGGCCGAGATATTGCGAAACTCAAAGCCGCCCTTCTCGTCGGTATTGGTAAAATACTGCAAAGAAGAATCTTTGGGTGCGAGCAATATCACCGTAGCCATTTCTACGGGAGCACCCGTGGAGTCGCCCACGATGCCTTTTAGTGTAAATTTTTGTGCCCAGAGGCTTTGGCTCATCAGCCCGAGCAATAAGAGTAGAAGTGCTTTTTTCATTGTATCAGTCAGAGATTTAGAGAAAATACTCATTTACAACTCTATCGCCGATTCAAATATTGCCTGAGTGTCCGTTAAAATTCGTTAAATTTTACGCTGAAAAAATGACTTTGAAGCAATATTAGATAAAAGGCCTTTTTTAGTGCTTCCGCTTCGTTTTTTTACTACTTTTGTGCATCATTGCCAATGTTTTTCTTTTGTATTCATGAACAAAGTCATCATCAGCGGCGGCGGTACAGGCGGCCATATTTACCCGGCCATTGCCGTAGCCAACGAGCTGAAAGCGCGCTATCCAAATATCGAAATTCTCTTTGTAGGGGCACAAGGGCGTATGGAAATGCAAAAAGTGCCCGCCGCAGGCTATGCCATCAAAGGTTTGCCCATTGCGGGCTTGCAGCGCAGCCTTTCTCCGCAAAACTTGCTCATCCCCTTCAAAATATTGCGCAGCCTCCGCGAGGCCTTGGCCATTCTCAAAGATTTCCGTCCCGATGCCGTGGTAGGCTTTGGGGGCTATGCCAGCGCTCCGGTGCTTTGGGCGGCTACTTGGCTCAAAATTCCCACTTTGATACAAGAACAAAACTCCTACGCAGGCCTTACCAACAAGCTTTTGGCACGGCGCGTACAGAAAATCTGTGTGGCCTATCCGCAGATGGAGCGCTTTTTCCCAAAAGAAAAAATTGTATATACGGGCAATCCGGTGAGAAGCGATATTCTGGACATTGCCCACAAAAAAGAAGAAGCTTTGCAACACTTTGGGCTTTCGGCCAACCACCAGACCGTTCTCGTAATAGGCGGCAGCTTGGGCGCAAGGAGCATCAACGAGGCCATCGCCGGAGGGCTTGAACAGCTACTCGTGCAAAATATCCAAGTGCTTTGGCAAACGGGCAAGGGCTTTATTGCCCAAGCCCAAAAGCTGCAAGCCGAAAAAAACAGCCCCCTGCTCAAAGTTACCGATTTTATACAACGCATGGACTTGGCTTACAGCGCTGCCGACGTGGTGGTGTCGCGCGCCGGAGCACTCTCTATCGCCGAGCTTTGTTTGGTACAAAAACCCATTATCTTGGTGCCCTCGCCCAATGTGGCCGAAGACCATCAAAATAAAAATGCCCAAGCCTTGGTACAAGAGAAAGCGGCCTTGCTGGTAGCCGACCGCTATGCCGAATACTTTTTGGCGAGCGATGTATTGCGTCTGCTCAAAGATGCCTCTCTGCAAAAAGAAATGAGCGCCCGCCTACAAAAATTTGCCAAGCCTTTTGCTACCCAAGACATTGCCCAGCACATCATAGAGCTCACCAAAAAGAAATTTTAAGGCGTATAATATTTTATTTTAATAAAGCCAAAAGCACTTTTCATAAACAAAAGAAGGTCTTTCATACAACTCAGGCAAGCAAGGCTCCACTATTTTCGTTGAAAATGTATATAATGTAGCCTTAGACTGCCTTTAGATAAGTTGTATGCTCAGATTTTTATTCGTTTTGCTTATTTGGGGAGCTTTTGCCTGCCATCATGGCCCCGAAGGACATCAAGTGCCCTCGGAGGCGATGCCTGTGCTTATCAACGATTTTTTGATTACAAGCCTCTTCGAGGAAGAAATGGAGCTGACACTCAACACCTCCTGCCAAATACAACAATACCTTGTGGGAGACCTCAACAAAGACTCTCTGCCCGATATACTTCTCCACTATACTTGCGAGGGCGATTCCCTGCCCACGCCGCAGGGCTGGCTTATCTATCTCCAAAAAAACGGACAGATGAAGCGCCTGCTGCATTATCCACAATTTCACGCCATTCCCGAAAGCATCGAAGGCGGAAAAATACATCTCTTTACCTTGCAATATGCCCCCCAAGATGCGTCTTGCTGCCCCTCGCTCAAGATTCCACGGGTGGCACAGCTCAAAGATGCCGATTTGCAAATGATAGACAACGACTTTGTGCACCTCTTGCAAGGAATCTGGGAGGCTGAATCTCGTATGCTCAACTTTCAGGGAAAGAGAGTATTGATTTCGGGGATGCAAGAGGCTTTTCCCTACAGCATCGAAGGCAATACACTATCTATCTTCTTACAAGACAATACTTTAAGCTACCAGATTTTACGCATCACCGAACACGACTTGGTACTGCGCAATACGCAAAAAGTAAAAAGTGTTTTCCGAAAAATGAAGTAGCC
>DAIQNQ010000176.1:3210-5156 GCA_036788275.1 Thermonemataceae bacterium | reverse complement strand
TTCCTCTCCCTTTTTGGGGCGGGCTTGCACCTGCGTATTTATTGGCTACAAAAGAACTACCAAGCCTTGCGTGTGCGGCTTTTGGGCTTGCTGATGATTGTCGCACTACTTCTGGTGTATTTTGTTTATTTTGCCCCTTTGCCTGCGGTGTAGCATATTTGCAGCCCTTGGCAGGTGTGGAAACGACATTTTCTCTCACAGATGGGAATGAAAGTATGAAAATAGATCAATCCATTACATAAAAATTGGCTTTTCTGATAGCCCACGGTTTAAACCGCGGGCTATTAGAAAATGTATCTGGTAAAGAAACCGTTTTAACGGTTTGAAATCCTTATAAAATCCCCAACAGCGGAAAATCCTCTTTTAGAATACTTTTCGGCGCTACGTTGAGATGCTTCTGCAATACCTCGGCATAAAGGCGGCGGAAGTCTATCTCGAAGCGGAGGTCGCCTTGTGCCAAACTGGCCAAATCGGGGGCGGCATTATAAAAACCTGCTTTTTTGAGATTTTTGCCGATAAGCCACACATTGTTGGCCGCCCCGTGGTCGGTACCATTGCTGGCATTTTGCTGCACACGCCTTCCAAACTCCGAAAAAGTAAGCAGCAGCACCCTTCCAAAATGTCCGCTTTGCTGCAAATCTTCTACAAAAGCCTGCACCGCAGCTGCATATTCTTGCAAAAGGCGCTCGTGGCGTTGGCCTTGCCCTACGTGGGTGTCGAAGCCCGTCATAGAGGTATAATATACCGCCGTATCAGCGCCCGACTGTATGAGCTGCGCCACGCTGTGCAGCTTTTTGGCCAATGCGCCTGCCGGATACTCCGCACGGCGGGCTTTTATTTTGGATTGCTCGTAGAGGTAAGCCGCCGAAGAGCGTGTTTCGGCGAGGGTTTGGTACAAGTAGCTTACCGGATGCTCGTGCGCGTGTTGGTGGGTATGTGTGGGCAAGAGCGGACTTTGGGTAAGTTGATAAAAGCGCTGTGGGTCTTGTAAGGCCAAGGCCTTGCTCTTTTCGCCTTTGAGGGCAAAGCTCAGGGTATCATCCAGCTCAATCGCTCCGTGTGCTTTACAGCCTTTTTCGCAGCTGAGGTCTAAGTAGCGCCCCAGCCAGCCGCTTTGCCAATGCTCTTGTGCGGGGCTTGCCGAGTGCCAGATGTCCATAGAGCGAAAATGCGAGCGGTCGGGTTCAGGATAGCCCACACTGTTGAGGATGCTCAAAAAACCCTGCTCGTAGAGTTTCTGCAAGGGAGCCAGCGCCGGATGCAAGCCTTGGCCTTGGGCAAGGGGCAGTACCTTGTTGGGGGCGATGGCCAAGCGGGGGCGGGCTTGGTAATAGAGGTTGTTTTCGTAAGGAATAATGGTATTGAGGCCGTCGTTGCCGCCGGAGAGTTGTAACACTACCAAGATATTGCCTTCGCCCAAAGTACCGGAGTGCTCGAAGGCTTTGAGGAGTTGGGGCATCAGCAGGCCACCCAAAGTAGCCACTGCCGATTGTTGGAGAAAGGTTCTGCGCTTCATAGAGAATGTCTTTGTTTTAAAAGATAAGTAGCTTCGGGTTACTTTAGGCCATTTGAAATTCGGGCAAGGCCGAGAGGGTCAAAAATGCCTTCAGAAAATTAGGCTCTTGTCGAGAGAGCTTCTGCCATATTTCGGGCAGGGCTGCCGGAGGCACTTGCAGCATAAAAGCAGCCAAAGCTTGGAATTGCTCCTGCGGCTGGGCGGCTTTACCGAAGGCATTTTGCAGAGGGTTCAGATTTACCTGTGCTTGAAGTTTGCGCCCCTGTCGGCGGCCAAAACCTTCAGTATTGACATCGCCCTCGTCTTTGCTGTCTATTTCCACATCGGCTTGCAACACTATAATTGTGGCAAGCTGAAGACGAAAGAGCAGGCTGCTGCTGTCTATCCAAGCCTTGCCCTCGGCCCAGCCGGCCACATTGGGCGGATTGAG
>DAIQNQ010000176.1:1779-3110 GCA_036788275.1 Thermonemataceae bacterium | reverse complement strand
TCGCCCACAAAGTAGCGGTAGATTTTTTGGGTAATAAAATAAGCACAACGTGGATTTTGGAGGACAATGCGTATGATGTCCTCGCCTTTGAAGTTCCCTTCTTGTCCCATAAAGCGCTTGAGCCCTTCGTCGTGTTGGTTTTGTCGAAATACAAAAGCGCCCTTTTCGCCAAAGCCCCAGCCTGTAAAAGCCCTCGCCGCCTCCTTGATGTCTTGCTCGGTATAGTGGCCTCGCCCCAAGGTGAAAAGCTCCAGCAGCTCTCTGGCGAAGTTTTCGTTGGGGCTGCGCTTGCGGTTTTGTTGGTTGTTGAGAAATTGCAGCATGGCCGCATCTTGGGAGATGGCCAGCAGCAGGTCGCCGAATTTGCCCAAGGCATGCTGGCGGAGGGTGTTGATTTGCTGTTGCATATAGGCGGCCACAGGCGATTTGCAGGCGAAGTGTCCGTGCCAAAAGAGGCTCATTTTTTCTCTGAGTTCGGCTTTGCCTTCTTGCATTTGTGCCAGCCAAGCCAAGTTGAGGGCGATACCTTCTTGGCGCATTTGTCGGCGGAGGGCTTGCCTGTCGGCCTGCTCCATCATCAGGGCATCTCTTTGGGGAAAGGTGGGCGCTGCCTGCAAAGGTTCCAACTTTTTGGCAGCAAAAAGACGCTTCAAATGCACAGAAAGGTTTTTTTCAGCAAGCAAGGCTTTGGCCTCTTGGGAGCGCAAGCCAAAGCCCGCGCGCAGGTAGAGGTGTTGTATTTGGGTAGGAGAGAGCAACATAAGCACCGTCGGAAATGATACGAGGCTTAGAGGGTGGAAAGGGCAGAGGGTTTAAAGGGGAGGATTTTAATTTGAACTATTCGGGGGTGAGGCTATATTTTTCTCTCACAGATTGCACAGATGGACACAGAAATTTTCTTTTGTGAACTACAAGTAAAGCTATTTTTATGCAAGGTCAATGCCCCTCTCACGCCACCCTTTGTTGCTTTTCGCTGGCGGCGATGGTTTTTTCTTGTTGGGTGCTATTTAGCTTGTTGAAATGAACGAAAGCATTAAAAACAACTTCCTTTGATGAAGCCTTTCTCTATATCGCTCCTACGGAGCTTTTATCTTTCTCTCATCAAAAAGCTATTTGCATATCGCCCCTACGGGGCTGAAAGTAATCAGCGCCCTTTGCAAGCCCCAGAGGGGCGTTATCTTCATAGAAAAGACCATATTAGAGGAATGCAAGCCCCATCGGGGCGAAATAAAAAGCACTAATACCATCTTGATTTCTAAATTGCGTAAAATACCTTTGCAAGCGATGCCTTTTGAAAATGAATAGAGGCGGACTTTAGTCCGGCGGTGATT
>DAIQNQ010000176.1:0-1679 GCA_036788275.1 Thermonemataceae bacterium | reverse complement strand
TTGGGGCGATAGCTCGGCCTCCAAGCGCTCCAAGCTGAAGTCTATCACGTAGCGCTCGCCTTGATGTGTAACGAGATAGGTTATTTTGTTTTGGGAGTAGCAATAGGCCACTTGCTCGGTGCTGAGCGAGATGTATTGCTCTCGAAAAGATACCAGAAAGCGACTCCGATAAGGTACTTGCTGTTGGCCAAGGCTGCCGAGCAAGCTGAGGATTTTGTCCTCCGGCTTCGGAATTTGCTGCTTGGTAAATTTGTGCAGGGCGCGGTTCAGTTCCGCCAACTGGATTGGCTTGAGCAGGTAATCAATGCTGTTTACTTTGAAGGCTTGCAGCGCGTATTCGTCGTAGGCGGTGGTAAATATCACGGGGGCTTCCACTTCTACTTGCTTGAAAATCTCAAAGCTGGTACCATCTGCCAAGCGGATGTCCAAGAGCAGTAAATCGGGCTGGGGCTGGCTTTGGAGCCATTGCACGCTGTCTTTGATGGTAGCCAAGACCTCGCAAACGTGGATGTCGAAATCGCTCTGAGCCAAAAGCTTTTGCAGCCTTTGGGCATTAGGAATTTCATCTTCGATGATGAGGCAATTAATTTTCATCTTCAATCAAAGGAATAGTAACTTGAAAAATATGGGCTGTTTGATGTACCGCTACCGCATCGGGCAAGCCCAAAAGCTCGTAGCGCTGTGCGATGTTTTGCAGGCCTAAGCCCGTACTTTCTTCGGGGGTAATTTTGGGATTGCGGTTGTTCTCCACCACCAAAAATTGTTGCTCTGAAATATAGATTTTGATGCTGAGGGCTTCGCTGGTCGAGATGCTGTTGTGTTTTACGGCGTTTTCTACCAGCAGCTGCAAAGAGAGCGGTGGAATCCGCTTGTGCAGATGGGCTTCCTCAAGCTGCATAAGCACTTGTAGATTTTGTCCATAGCGTACCTGAAAAAGATACAAATAGGCCTCTACAAAAAGCGACTCATCGAGCAGGCTGGCCACTTGCTTGTTGCGAAAAGTAAGCAGGTAGCGATACACCGAAGAGAGTTTTTCGAGATAAGTCAAGGCCTTGTCGGGAGCATCTTCGATAAGTGCCGTCAGGGTGCTGAAATTATTGAACAGAAAATGCGGGTCTATTTGTGTGCGCAAGGCGGCCAGCTCGGCCTGCAAGGCTTTTTTCTCCAAAAGTTCGGCTTGCAGGCGGGCTTTGTTCCAATTGAGCAAGAAATACTCTGCCGTAAAAAAAGTGGTAATCAAGATAGATACCAAAATACCCAACACAATGGCCTGCCTGATGAGCAGCCCATCTTCCAGAATAACAAAGCTCGGATGCAGCTGCCGCACCGAAAACTCCAAAAGTACAAACAAAGTACTCAGCGCCACAATCTGCAAAAAGAGCTGCAAGCCAAATCGCCTCAAAGGGCGGTATTGCCAAGGAGAGTAGGTATCGAGCAGGCGCGTGGTAGCAATGCCCGACTCGATGGTGAAAATGGTAAAAAACAAGAGATAGCCTACTTCAATCAGGTAGTCCACCCAAGTATAGTCTGCATAAGAAGCAAAAAAACCTTCTAAGGGATTGATGAGTGCAAATATCAGGTAGAGCAGCAGGGCAATGACCGGATAGCCATAGCTTCGGTATTTCATAAAGCGGTTCTGGAGCTGGAGTGCTTGCATGGGCTTTGCTTTTCTGCGATTA
>DAIQNQ010000175.1:3728-5175 GCA_036788275.1 Thermonemataceae bacterium | reverse complement strand
ACAAATATTACGACATGGCCACCGACCTCAAAACCGCCACACAAAGCTTGGTACAGCAGATGGAGCGCAGCCTGCGCCTCTTCTTTTATACCAATCTGGTGCTTACGCCTATCGCTTTGGTGAGCGGCGGTATCTATGGCTATACCTCCGATATGCCTGCCGAAATGCTCGAAAGCCCACGCTTCGAGAGCAGCCTGTGGTGGCTCATCGCAGTGCTGGCACTTGTTGGTATTCTGAGTACCTACCCGCTCAACCGCTACTATTTGCGCCTGATGTACGGAAAATCTTTGGAGAAACTCAAGGCAGTATTGCAGGAGTTTGACGAGATGGCAGGCTAAATACTCCCTTAAAAAAGTATTTTCTGCAGCAATATCTCTACTGTACCCCAAGCAGCTGCATTGGGCAGCTGACTTCTTTGTTGAAATTTGTATTTGCGCCACAAATCCAATATATTTACTCTTTGCTAATATCAACTTACAGCAATCGAACACGTGAGCAGTAAAATTTCTTACGAAAACAATCCTGATGAATTTTTTGATAAGCTCGTAGCCGCCGAATTACGTCTTATCGCACGCAGCTATGCCAATACTGCTTTCGGAATCTTTTGGGGTGCATTTGCAGGTGCTGGACTCGTTTGTTACTTTTTATTGCCCAATATTTGGAAGGGCATGGCCAATATTTTAGGCTATTTAGGGCTATTTTCGAGTATCGGCTTTGCCCTACAGCGTTATCATCTGGCTTCTTTGCCAGTGTTTTTGCATAGTGCTTTGCTCAGCACTACCATTGCAGGCTTGTTGCTTACAAGTTTTACCAATCCCGAAGAGCAATCTTATTATTTTTTGGTACTTTCAATAGTATATCTGGCACTAAGTCTTAGCAGTACTTGGAAGCCCCATAATGGTATTTATCAGGCTTTGGCGGCTTGTGTATTGATGTATCTCAATTTCCAATGGCATACCCGTACAGGATTAGGTGATTTTTTGGCCAATGGAGGGCTGCTTTTTGGCACAATGACGGTCGTAGCCGCTTTTTTGAACAAACTGCGCTACGACTTGCTCAAACGCGAGCTTTCGGCGCGTATCATTATGGGGCACGCCCAGCGCAAGCTTTATTTGCAACAAAGGGAAATCAATGAAAAAAATGAGCGCATTATCGAAAAAGAGCGTAATCTATCGGCTATTTTAGAAAACAACGACATCGGGATATGGCTCATCAATGAGCGCTTCGAATTGGTAGAGTACAACAGCCTTTTTGCGGAGAGCAGCTACCACCTTTTTGGGGTTCAAGTACAAAGAGGCAAAGTGATTTTTCAGTTAGAAGGCTTTGAGGAAATCAGCGAGCGCTGGCGTGAGCGCTACCAAAAGGTACTACAAGAAGGCCAAACCCTGCGCTACATAGACCAGCACTATACGCCCAAAGGAAAGCTCTTTCTGGAAACCAGCCTCTA
>DAIQNQ010000175.1:0-3628 GCA_036788275.1 Thermonemataceae bacterium | reverse complement strand
ACTTCGAGACAATGTACAATCTCTATGGTGCAAAACTGGCCATTGGCAAAAATCTCTTTGAATGTATGAGTGTGCAAGACGATGCCCACAAAGCCAAAAGAGACATAGACCGCGCCTTGGCCGGAGAGCAATACACCACCGAAGAGATATATGGTGATGAGCGGCTGCTACGCAATTATTTTGAATCTTCTTACAACCCTATCTACAATGACGAAAGCGTCATTATCGGCGTAGCGGTATTTGTACGCGACATCACGCAGCGCCGCCGTGCCGAAGAAAAACTCAAGGAGAATGAGCAAATGTTGGCCTCTATCAACCGCAATATCCAAGAGGGCATCTACCGTAGCTCGCCCACCAAGGGACTGCTCTATATCAATCAGGCTTTTGCCGAGATGTTTGGATGTGAAAATCCAGAAGAAATGTACCAATTGCCCCCAGACAGCTTCTATGCCGATCACAACTATCGCCAACAGCTCATCGAGCGCTTGGCCAAAGAGGGCAGCTCCGCCAATGAGGAAATCCTCTTCAAGCGCAAGGATGGCAGCACTTTTTGGGGCTTAGAAAGTAGCTTGGCCACTTATCTGGAAAATGGTGAGGTGGTTTTTGATGGGGCTATTCGCGACATCAGTATGGTGAAAGAAACCCAGCAGATGCTCGAAATGCAGAATGAAGAACTGAAAAAAATCAATAGCGAGCTAGACAGATTTGTATATAGCGCCTCCCACGACCTCAAAGCGCCACTGGCCTCCGTGCTGGGCTTGATTAATATCGCGCGCCTCTCCCAAAACCCCGAAGAGATTATGCAATACCTCCAGCTTATGGAAACGAGTGTGCGGAAGTTGGATAATTTTATCCGTGAGATTATCGCCTACTCGCGCAATTCGCGCTTGGAGCTGTCGCAAGACCTCATCAACTTTGAGCAAATTCTACAAGAATCCTACGAAAACGTAAAATATCTCGAAAACTATGAACGCCTCGACAGGCGGCTTTTTATTGAAGGTGATACCTCTTTTTATACCGATAGCAAACGCCTGCTGATTGTCTTCAACAATCTTATTTCCAACGCCATCACCTATCAAAATACCCTTATCGAGCAGCCCTTCATCGAAACACACATCCGGCTGTATGCCGATAGGGCCGAAATCACCTTTAAGGACAACGGCCAAGGCATTGCCCCAGAGCATTTAGACAATATTTTCAAGATGTTTTACCGCGCCTCGCAAGACAGCAAAGGCTCCGGCTTGGGATTGTATATTGTAAAAGAAACGATAGATAAGCTCGGCGGCAGCATCGAAGTAAGCTCGGTGTATGGCGAAGGTACAGATTTCTACTTGGTATTGCCCAACTTGCAAGCCACGCCTAACTAAGCTCGATAAATGAGTGCTACGGCCATGGCCATAATACCCTCTTTGCGCCCCACAAAGCCCATTTTTTCGGAAGTGGTTGCTTTGATAGACACCTCCTCGGTGCTTACCTGCATCAGCTCGGCCAAGACCGCCTGCATGGCCTCGATATGAGGATTTACCTTGGGTTGCTCCAAACATACGGTGGCATCTACATTGCCTACGCGATAGCCTTTGGCAGCCAATAGCTTGACAACCTCGGCCAGCAGAATCTTGCTGTCTATATCTTTGAAACGCGGGTCTTTGTCGGAAAAATGGTAGCCAATATCGCGCAGGTTCGCCGCTCCCAAAAGGGCATCGCAAATGGCGTGGATGAGCACATCGGCATCAGAATGCCCCAAAGCCCCGTGGCTGTGGGGAATCTGTATGCCGCCAAGCCAAAAAGCACGTCCTTCTACCAACTGGTGTACATCGTAGCCTTGTCCTATTCTGAAGTTCATAAATGTATTTATAAAAGTTCCGCTGCGAAGTTAAGTCAAAAAGCCGATTTTGCAAGGAGCATAAATGCGCTGCTGTCCATACTTTATACTCAAAACAAAGTGGCTTTGTATAGAGAAAAAGATAAAATCATTAAAAATCAAGGAAATCAATCAAGGAAATCCTGAAAATCAATTTAATCTTGGTATATTTTCAAAAAGCTTCGTTTGTTTGATAGCCGTGCTTTTCGTAAGTTCGTGCCAAGACTTATTCTAAAAATCACAAACTCTATCTTCCATGAAACACAGCATTGCTTTAGTTCTCTGCTACCTGATTGCCTTGCCACTTTGGAGCCAGCAGCGCCCCAACGAGGACTCGCTCTTTATTCGTAACAACTACCAAAAATACGAATACCAAATCCCCATGCGCGATGGCACCAAGCTCTTTACTGCTGTATATGTGCCCAAAGATGCTTCCAAAGACCAAAAATACCCCTTCTTGATGCAGCGTACCTGTTACAGCGTAGCCCCCTACGGTGTAGAGCGCTACCCCAATCGCCTCGGTCCCAATAAGTTTTTGATGCGCGAGAAGTATATTTTTGTATATCAAGATGTGAGAGGCCGCTGGATGTCGGAAGGCACTTGGACCAACATGACCCCGCATATCCCCAACAAAAGCAAGAAAAACAAAAGCCAAGTGGACGAAAGCTCCGATACCTTCGATACCATTGAGTGGCTGCTCAAAAATGTACCCAACAACAATGGCAAAGTAGGCCAATGGGGCATCTCCTATCCGGGCTTTTATACCATCGCCAGTGCCGTAGAGGCGCATCCGGCACTCAAGGCCTCTTCGCCACAAGCACCTATCGCCGACTTCTTCTTCGACGATTTCCACCACAATGGCGCTTATATGCTCAGCTATTTTATCGCCACCACGGTATTTGGCTATGCGCCGCTCCAGCCCACCGACAAGGCTTGGTACAGCGACAAATACGTGCGCCCCAATACGCCAGACGGCTACCAGTTTTTCTTGGATTTGGGCAGCCTCAAAAATGCGGATAAGTACTACAAAGAAGACAACTTCTTTTGGCAGGAGCTGAGCAATCATCCCAACTACGACGAGTTCTGGCAGAAAAGAAGCATTTTGCCGCACCTCAAAAACTTCAAACACGCCGTGATGACCGTAGGCGGCTGGTTTGATGCCGAAGACCTCTACGGCCCGCTCAATATCTACAAAACCCTAGAGCGCAACAATCCCAGTATGTACAATACCCTTGTGATGGGGCCTTTTGGCCACGGCGATTGGGCACGCGAAATGGGACATCACCGCCACAACCATATCTACTTTGGCGACAGCATCTCTACCTTTTATCAACGTGAGATAGAAAGCACTTTCTTCCGCCACTTCCTCAAAGAAAAAGGTGATGGCAAAACAGGCCTGCCCGAAGCCTATCTCTTCGACACAGGTAAAAAAGCTTGGCGCACTTTCGACAAGTACCCTTCTGCCCAAGCCCAAAAGGTACAACTCTACCTCCACGAAGACGGCAGCTTGCGCCCCGACAAAGCCCCTACCCAAGGCGAGAGCTTTTCGGAGTATATCAGCGACCCTAAAAAGCCCGTGCCTTATACAGAAAACCTCCGCTCCATGCTGAACTTTACGCCCAGAGCGTATATGTCTGAAGACCAACGCTTTGCAGGCCGCAGACCCGACGTACTGGTATTTGAAACCGAAGTGCTCCAAGAAGACATCACCCTGGGAGGCGAAATACTGGCCAAGCTCTTGGTAAGCACCACCGGCACCGATGCCGA
>DAIQNQ010000174.1:0-5189 GCA_036788275.1 Thermonemataceae bacterium | reverse complement strand
ATTGAAGAGCCTTATGTAAAAGCGCAAATCATTACCAAATCGGATTATGTAGGTACGATTATGAAGCTTTGCATGGACAAAAGGGGCATTCTGATTAATCAGGTATATCTTACCACCGACCGTGTGGAAATGACCTTCGACCTGCCACTTTCCGAAATCGTATTCGACTTCTTCGACAAGCTCAAGTCTATGTCGCGTGGCTATGCCTCGCTCGACTATGAGCTGATAGGCAATCGCGCCTCCGACATGGTGAAGCTCGATATCATGCTCAATGGTGAAAAAGTAGATGCGCTCTCGGCCATCGTACACCGCGACAAGGCTTATGATTGGGGCCGTCGCCTTTGCGACAAGCTCCGTGAGTTGCTCCCACGCCAGCAATTCGAGATTGCCATTCAGGCAGCTATCGGCATGAAAATCATTGCCCGCGAAACCGTAAAAGCCCTCCGCAAAAACGTATTGGCCAAGTGCTACGGCGGAGATATTTCGAGAAAGCGCAAGCTCCTCGAAAAGCAAAAGAAAGGGAAGAAACGCATGCGCCAAATCGGCACCGTAGAAGTACCTCAAGAGGCCTTTATGGCGGTATTGAAGCTCGACTAAAACAAAAAATCCTGAGCCACGAAAGCTCAGGATTTTTTTTATCTAATCCTTTTTCTTGCCTACCTTAAAGCTCGTGTTGCCTCCGGTAATGCGTCCGTCTTTGTCGTAAGTATATTGAGAGCGCGGCTCTTTGTAAGTGGGTACACCTATTTGCTGCGTTTGGGCAGGCTGCCTGCGGAGCATCATGGTGGCCGAGGGCAGGCGGGCACTGTCGGCAGGGGGTGTAGTTTTGAGGCTGTCTTTGGCCAGCACCACACTGTCTTTGGCAATAGGCTTGCTTTGGGCTACCAAGCTCCAAGAGGCAAGCATCAATATTCCTGCAAATACAATCTTCTTCATAGTCTTGCTTTATTTATCAAAGATAAAGTTAGGATTTTCTCTTTGATAAACAAGGGCTTCGATACTTAAAGAAAACTTAAAAAGTCTTCAAGCCAGCGCAAAAATCAGAATCACTTCCTGCTATCCACAAAAATTGCTATCTTTAAAAATATTCTTTCACTATATCAAGAAAAGCATGCAAGATACCAGCATCAGAAGCAAAGTCTATGAAATCTCGAAGCGCCTCCAGTTAATCGCTTTTATGATGAGTTTTTCGGGTTTTCTTTTGTTTTATTTGCGCCAATCTTTCAGCGGCATGCTGCTTACAGTAGGCTTGCTCACTTGGGCTATTACAGCCTATATTGTGGCGCTCAGCCGCCCCGTGCAAGAAAACGAGAACCTGCGCGACCGTGCGCTGATGCGTTTTGCAGGGCTGAGCAGTTCTACCATACTGGTAGGTTTGCTCTTTAAATTACAATTTTGGCCGGGCGATAAAATGCTGCTCAATGTGGGCATTGCCACAATGTTGATAAGTTTGCTTATCGGCCTGATACGCAAGATTCGCTTCGAGCGCAATGTGGTACAGTTTCTCCTATATTTTTCTTTTGTATTGGGGCTTTTGACTTGGCAGCTGCCCGGCGAAATACTTCTGGAACATCGCTACCCGCAAGACCCTCAGCTGCTGCAACTCTATCGAGACTTTCAGGCCAATCCCGACGACCCACAGATAAGGGCTCGCTACTTTGAGCGCCTGAGCCGACAAAAATAGTGCTTGCAGACATGCCCTGTGGTGTGTATCTGCTTTTACAAATCAAGTCATTTTGTCTATTAATCCTTTTCTCTTGAAAGCTGTTTTACCCTATACTTGGCGCGGCAAAGCACTGATTACCTGCCTGCGCTTTTTGTTTTTTCTACTGAGTATTTTCAAAGGCAAGAAATGGCGAAGCCCCCTGCCCGACTTTGAGGAAAACCCCATTGACTATCCGCGCCAAAAAGAAGCCCTGCTCTACTTTGGCTACAAATATTATTATCGCCCGCCCACGCTTTTCCCCGAAACATTGGTAGCACATTTCAAAGAGCAAGATTTGCGCTTCTCACTGCCCGAAGGCTTTCAGGAGCAAAGCCGTATCAGCCTGAGCGTAGGCGGCGACCTAATGCCCTACGAGTGGATACAAAAGCCCTATACAAAGCACCTTTGGGACGAGCTGGGCGATTTTTTCTTTGGTGCTGACATCGTCTTTGCCAATCTCGAAACGCCTCTGCTGCCCTCGCAAGCGCCTTCTTTGGTGCCTGAGGTAATGCTGGAAGACATGCTCTTCAATGCCTCGGAAGAAATGTTTGAGATTTTCAGCGGCAATGGACACTACAAAGGCTACGACCTCCTCTCTACCGCCAACAACCACAGCTGGGATATGGGCGAGGCAGGTCTTGTCAGCACCATTGATTTTCTGGAGCGTCGGGGTATTGCCCATACAGGTACGGCGCGCAGCCCCGAAGAGCGCGCGGCCTTCCCTATTTTGGAGCGACAAGGCATTCGCATTGCTTTTTTGGCTTATACCTACTCCCTCAATAAGTCTGAACTGCCCGAAGGCAAGGAGTACATGATCAATCACCTGCGTTTCAATCGCCCCGACTGCTCTTTAGAGGCACTAAAAGCCGATGTGGCCTTGGCCAAAGCCCGTGGGGCAGACTTGGTAGTGCTTTCGGCCCATACTGGCAACGCCTATCAACCTTATCCCTCGCCGCATACGGTAGCTATTTTTCATCGTATCTTTGAAGAATGTGGAGTGGATATGATTTTGGGTGGGCATCCGCACAATCCACAGCCTATGGAGCGCCATAGCTTCACTTGTCCTTTCAGCGGAAAAATAAAGCAGGGCTTTGCCATCTACTCGCTCAGCGATTTTGTGGCTTATGATATTTTTGTGTGGGGCAAGCTCTTTCCCCTGCTCAAAATCCACATTGCCAAAGGGCAAGATGCTCAAGGACAAACGCATACGCAAATTGCGGATATTGCCTTGAGAGCGGGTTATAATTGGGGAGAAAAAAACAGTAAAAAGCCGCGCCAAATGCGCTTTTTAGACCTTCATCAAACAGTGGCAGCTATTGAAGCAGGGCACGCACCCGCTTTTCTGAGCGCTCTTTGCAAGCAAGAAATACAAGCGCTGTATGCCTTTTGGCAAAGCTATATGCCGCCACCCAGAGGCTAACGAAAACGAATCAAGATGGAAGTATAATCATCGTGCACAGGCGTACCCTGACAAAAATCGGAAAGGTCTTGCAATAGGTTGCTGTGTATCTCTGCTGCCGGAAGCTTGTGCCGCTCGTGTACAAAAGCTTGTAGCCGCTCGTAGCCGTATTCATCATCATGGATATTTTTTGCTTCGGTGATGCCATCCGTATAAAGCATCAGCAAATCATCTTTTTGATAAGACAAAGTAGTAGTTTTGATAAACTGAAGGTACTTGGCACTACGAATAATGCCCAGCCCCATACCCTTGTCTTCGAGATAGTAGGTGCGGTTATTCTTTGCTTCAAAATACAAAGTGGGGCAATGGCCTGCGCGGCAAAGTGATACCTGTTTTTGGGCGGTGTCTATGAGCAGGAGGGTAACGGTAATAAAAGAGCTTTTGTCTAAACAGTTGATAAGCGCTTGGTTGGCATACCACATAAACTGCTGCGGCGTGGGATTAATCAAGGCCAAGCTCTGAAAAATGCCCTTCATTTGCGCCATATTGAAGGCTGCGCTTGTACCCTTGCCCGATACGTCGCCGATAATCACGTAGGTAAGCGTGGGCGAAATGGCAAAAAGGTCGTAGTAGTCGCCGCCCACTTCTTTGGCCGAAAAAGCGAAGGCATCTATTTCTAAATCATCATTGATATTGAGCTGGCGTGGCAAGAGGCGTTGCTGCACTTGTTGGGCAATGGCCAACTCCTGCTTGTAGCGCTCCCCATCAATAATATCTTCGAGCAAACGGCGGTTTTCGATGGCCACGCTGGTTTGTTTGGCAAAAGCATCTATCAGGTTGATATCGCTGTCGTTGAAGCCCTCTTCTTGCACTTTGAGCAAGGTGAGCGAGCCTACTTTGGCATCTCTGGCTACAAGAGGCTTGGTAAGCACTGAGGCAAAGCCTTCGAGGCTTTGATTTTTGTATTGTAGATTGCGCTCAAAGGTATTGTCTATCACTTTTTGGAGGCGCTGCTTGCGGAGCATGGCTTTGATGCGATACACCTGCTCCAAGCTGATATTTTCGTGGAGCAGGGCGATGGTCTTTCCGTTGCGGTTGAGCACCTCTACCCAAGCGGCATCGGCTTTGGTGATTTTATGGGCGTTTTGGAGAAGGGTTTGGTAGATATTTTTCTCCATACCTTCCATCTGCAAAGATTGTGTAAGCTCTTGAAAGGAGATAATCTCGCTGATTTTGCGCTCAAATACCGAAGTAGTGGGAATATTAAATACCACCACCAACACCGCCATTACAATATAAAAGACCACACAAGCCAATACGCCAAGCAAATATACGCTATAAGCCAAGTCGGCTGATACGATACCTTTTTGGTAATAACTGTAAATCACAAAAAAGAAATATGCACAGCACAGCAACTGCAAAGCCAGCCAACCCATCGCTTCGAGCTTTTCGCGCGCACTCAGATACGCTACCCAATGCGTATTGACAGAAAGCATGAGGGTAATCACCAACAAAGACACGAAGGTAAGAGTGGCCGGAGGAGCCAGCAGGTCAAACTCAAAGAAACTGAAAATCAGAGAGGCTATGAGTATATAGGTATAGATGTTCCAAATATTGTGTGCCGAGGGTGCTGCCTCGCGGAGTACCAAAGTGCGAAAGGTGAAAAGTACGTGGTGTAGGAATACAGAAAGTAAAAGAATATCGAGGTAATAATTGAAGTTAATCACCAAAAGGTTGTTTCTAAAAAAACTCCCCGTAAAAAACACGGGCAGCATGCGCAGCACTATCGAAACCAACACCGCCCAAAAGCCTGTTTGAAAAGCGCCACGTAGCAACTCCGGGCTTTGCTTTTGACGCTCTTTTTCGGAAAGGTAACGAAAAGCAAAAAAAGCCAGCAAAAAGATGACATTCAGAAAAATACCCTTCAGGTAAAAATCTACCTCAAAAAGCCACTGCTCGCCGATACTCAGCAAGATATACAAGCTGGTATTGAGTGTAAGCAAAAACACCCAACCAAGGATATTGGCATACAGAAAGGAATCGAGCTTGGTATTGAGTTTGAAGTTGAAGTTCATGAGGGAAAAA
>DAIQNQ010000173.1:0-5226 GCA_036788275.1 Thermonemataceae bacterium | reverse complement strand
TTTTTTATTGCCTTGGCAAAAGCCAAAAGAGCTATCTTTAGGGCTTCAATGTCTATTTTCTTTGCGTATGTCTCATAAGCCTTTGGTATCTGTGATAGCCCTTTGCTATAACCACGCGCCCTTTCTCGAAGAGGCGCTCGACTCCTTGGCCTTCCAAAGCTACAAGCATTTTGAACTGATTATTGTTGATGATGGCAGCAGCGATGGCAGCCCTGCCTTGCTCCAAGCTTGGTGCGAAAGCTACCACAACAAACACCGCTTGTATCCTGCACAATTTCCCGAAATACCTATTTCGCTGCACTTGCATCAAGAAAATAAAGGTATTTGCAAGCGCTTCAACGAGGGCTTGGCCTTGGCAAAAGGCCGCTATCTGGTGGACTTTGCCTTGGACGATGTGCTGCTGCCGGAGCGCTTGGCAGCGCAGGTGGCGGCTTTTGAGCAACTACCTGCGCATTACGGAGTGCTTTTTGGCAATGCCCGCTACCTGAGTGCCGAGGGGCAGCTTTTGCACTACCACTACCCCGTCAATGCCCAAGAAAAAGCCAAAAAGAGCGTACCCTCAGGAGATGTATATCGGCATATTTTGGAACGTTATTTTATCTGCACCCCAACGATGATGATGCGCCGCGAGGTGCTGGAGGCGCTGGGAGGCTACGACGAGGCGCTGTCTTACGAGGATTTCGACTTTTGGCTGCGCTCCTCACGTAGCTATCATTATCACTACCAAGATGAAGTGCATACCTTGCGGCGCTTGGTACCGCGCTCACTTTCGACACAGTTTTATAAGTCGGGTCGCAACCTGCTGCTGCGCGATACCCTGACGATATGCCGCAAAGCCTTGCTGCTCAACCGTAGCGAGGACGAACAGGCGGCCTTGTTTGGCAATGCCTATTATCATTTGCGCCAAGCCTATTATATGGAAGATTTTGAGCTGGTGGCAGCTTTCGATGCCTTTTTGCAAGAAGCGCCCCTGCAAGGCTATCGGCAAGGCGCGCGGTGGCTGCGATGGCTGCTTTGGCTGAGTGGCCAAAAGATACGGGTCAATTTTTTGTACCGAGGCTTTTTGTATGTGCGTGCGCGCCTCAGTGCTTTTTTCGCTTAAAGTGAGATTGTGATAAAAGTTACTGAATAGACCTGTGGCATATACTAATTTTGTAGCATCAATCAGTTAAAATATACTCAAACAAAAGTGATTTTGATTAGGGATAAAAACTAAATCATTAAAAATCAAGGAAATCAATTAAGAGAATCCTGCAAATCACTTTAATCTTGGTCTAACAATGGAAATATTAGGGTACTTTTCAGCAGTTTTAATCGGTGTATCATTAGGCTTGATTGGCGGCGGCGGTTCTATCCTCACCGTGCCGATTATGGTTTATCTCTCCGGCATCACGCCCGTAGTGGCCACGGCCTATTCGCTTTTTGTGGTAGGCTCCAGCAGCTTGGTAGGCGGCCTGCAAAAGTGGAAGGAGGGTTTTGTAGATATAAAAAGTACCATTGTGTTTGGCATTCCCTCTATCATTGCCGTGTATGCCGTGCGCAAGTATGCCGTTCCCGCCATTCCCGAAGAGCTTTTTCAGTGGGGCGATTTTGTATTCAGCAAGTCTTTGGCGCTGATGCTGCTCTTTGCGGTGCTGATGCTGTTGGCTTCGGTATCTATGCTGAAAAAGAAAAAAGCGGAGGATAGTCCCCAAGAGTCTGCGCCACAAGCCAAAAAGTTTAATTATCCGCTGATTTTGGCCGAGGGCTTGGTGGTGGGCGGCATTACGGGCTTGGTAGGTGCAGGAGGCGGCTTTCTGATTATTCCGGCCTTGGTACTCTTGGCAGGGCTGCCTATGAAGCAAGCCGTGGGCACTTCGCTGATGATTATCGCTATCAAATCTCTGATAGGTTTTTTGGGCGATGTGGGCGGCGAAACTCCCATAGACTGGGCTTACTTGGCCAGCTTTAGTGCCTTGGCCATCGGGGGAATTTTTGTGGGCAATGTGCTCTCAAGACGCATCAATGGCGACTCTCTCAAATACGCCTTCGGCTGGTTTGTATTGTTGATGGGTACCTTTATCATCATTAAGGAACTTGCCTTCTAAGTCAGAATGTTTCAACATAAGTGAATGGGAGAATGTATAAATAATTCGCTCAATATAAATCTATCAATCGTTTTAACTTTAAAATCAAATCATACCATGAGTCAGTCATTCATCATCGAACAAATCTACACAGGCTGTTTGGCACAAGGAGCTTACTACATTCAGTCAGGCAATGAAGCAGCCATCATAGACCCCCTCCGCGAGATACAGCCTTATATCGAAAAGGCCGAGAAAAACGGAGCAAGTATCAAGTATATTTTTGAAACCCACTTCCACGCCGACTTTGTATCCGGCCACGTGGACTTGGCCCGCAAAACAGGTGCGACCATCATTTACGGTCCTAATGCTACTACCGGCTACGAAAGTTTGATTGCAAAAGACCAACAAGTATTTACTTTGGGCAATATCAAAATAAAAGTATTGCATACGCCCGGCCACACGCTGGAGTCTTCTTGCTATTTGTTGCTTGATGAGCAGGAGCGTCCGCAGGCCATATTTACAGGCGATACCCTCTTTATCGGTGATGTAGGCCGCCCCGATTTGGCACAAAAAGGAGCTACCCTGACCCAAGAAGACTTGGCTGGTATGCTCTACGAATCGCTACACAAGCAAATTATGACCTTGCCCGACGACATAATCGTGTATCCTGCCCACGGCGCAGGCTCTGCTTGTGGCAAAAATATGAGCAAGGAAACCTCCGATACCCTTGGCAACCAGAAGCAGACCAATTATGCCCTCAAGGCGGCTTCTAAGGAGCAGTTTATCAAGGAAGTAACCGATGGCTTGCTGCCCCCTCCTTACTACTTCCCCGAAAATGCCAAACTGAATAAAATGGGCTATGGCGATGTAGAGGAGATTATCAACAAAGGCATGACGGCGCTCTCTCCCGATATTTTTGAGAGCATTGCCAATGAGCAAGGTGCTTTGGTGCTGGATGCACGTCCGCCGCAGGTATTCAAAGATGCCTTTATTCCGAATGCTATCAATATCGGTATCAATGGCGATTTTGCACCTTGGGTAGGTACACTTATTACCGACATTCGTCAGCCGATTTTGCTCGTAACCGAAGCAGGTAAAGAGGAAGAGGTAGTTACACGCCTCTCGCGCGTAGGCTACGACAACACCTTGGGCTTTTTGGAAGGTGGCATAGAAGCTTGGAAACAAGCGGGCAAAGAGATAGACAGCCTGCTCTCTATTTCGGCAGAAGATTTTGCTGCACGCCTCAAAGCCCAGCCCGAAGCCATCGTAAAAGATGTGCGCAAGGAGAGCGAGTACCAAGCCGAGCACCTTGTGGTGGCCGAAAATACGCCGCTGGCCTTTATCAACGATTATATGGCCACTATCCCCAAAGAGCAAGAGGTGTATGTACACTGTGCCGGGGGCTACCGCTCTATGATTGCCTGCTCTATCCTGAAAGCGCGTGGCTTCGACAATGTGATAGACGTGGCCGGAGGCTTCAAGGCGATTGCCGCTACCGATGCGCCCAAAACCAGCTATGTGTGTCCTTCTACCTTGAAGTAAGCGCAACAGGCCTTGCCGCCTTCACAAGCGGCGAGGCTTCTTTTCTCAGTTTTCACTTTTCCCAAAAAATCTTGCAATGTTATTAGAATTGATTCGACAGCCTTGGCATTGGGCTGTGGCAGGCTTGTTTATTGGCCTTACGGTGCCTATTCTCTTGCTGATTGGCAATAAATCTTTCGGTATTTCCTCTTCGCTGCGCCACATTTGTGCAGCTTGTATTCCGGCCAAAGTGCCTTTTTTTCAGTATGATTGGAAGAAAGAATCTTGGAATCTTTTCTTTGTGGCGGGGGTGTTGCTCGGCGGCTTTATTGCCAGTAATTTTCTGGCCAATCCCGAAGCCATACAGGTATCGGAGGCTACGCAGGCCGACTTGGCAGCCTTGGGCATACAAGACTTCCGCAACCTGATGCCTGCCGACATCTTCAACAGCGAGCATCTCTTCTCGCTCAAAGGCTTGGTGTTTTTTGTGATAGGCGGCTTTTTGGTAGGCTTTGGCACGCGCTACGCCGGAGGCTGTACTTCGGGGCACGCCATTATGGGGCTTGCCAACTTGCAATGGCCTTCGCTGGTGGCGACTATCTCCTTTATGGTAGGTGGTATCGTGATGACGCACCTGCTGCTGCCCGATTTGCTGCGCTGGCTTTTGTCTTAAATTATATTCAAAAAGGGCGATTTTGTAGGCCAAAGCCCATAGAACCACCCCTGACCCCTCCTTGTAAAACTAATCTTATAGGGGTTTTACAAGAACTCAAAATAAGCAAAAAAAATGGCTTTTTTGAGTTCTAAAAAGCTCCCCTCCTTTGCAAGGAGGGGCTGGGGGTGGTTGAAAGCGAGTACAACGAAAGTTCTAAATATTTTGAATATGCACATTAGATACAGATTTACATCCAAAAAAAGTATTTTTGCAGAAAAAAGCCTTTAGAACCACCCCTGACCCCTCCTTTAGAAGGAGGGGAATTTAGATAGTTTTCAATACCAAAAGACCTTTTCACATGAAAAATATAGCCTCTCCAAGTACCCTCAAGCAGGAAAATATCGAAAGCACTTTCGTAAACCAGCACCCTATCGAGTGTGAAGCTCCCAACGAACAAAAGCAAAAAGAAAGCCCTTTGGGCAATCTGAAATACTTGGTGGTGGGTATGTTTTTCGGGATAGTGTTCGTAAAAGCCGAGATTATCTCTTGGTTTCGCATTCAGGAGATGTTCCGCTTCCAGTCTTTCTTTATGTATGGCGTGATAGGCACTGCCGTGGTGGTGGGGATGATTTCGATTTTATTGATTAAAAACCTGAATATCAAAACACTCCAAGGCGAGAAGGTGCAGTTTCACCCCAAAACCTTCAACAAAGGACAAATCATCGGCGGCTTGATTTTCGGATTGGGCTGGGCGATTACGGGGGCTTGTCCCGGGCCACTCTTTGCCCAAATAGGCAGTGGCTTTGGAGTGGTAGCCGTAACCTTGCTCAGCGCCATCGCCGGCACTTGGACTTATGGCTGGCTGCGCGAGCGCCTGCCGCATTAAAATAATATCTGCCCAATACCCGCAAAGCGACTTCTACACGAGGTCGCTTTTTTGCTTTGAAGGGCTTGGCGCTTTGTAAATATTTTTGTAGTATTGTT
>DAIQNQ010000172.1:0-5334 GCA_036788275.1 Thermonemataceae bacterium | reverse complement strand
CTCACAACACTATCCAAACTGAGAGCAGCACCAGCAACAAATAAGCTCCCAGTGTAAGCAAGCTGAAGCGAATCACCTCGCGTTCGCTGTTTTCGGCCTTCAGCGCCGATTTTACCATCACGATATTTTGCAGTGCAATCATATTGCCCAAGGCACTGCCCGTGTGCAGCAAGGCCAAAGCCACTGGAAGCGCCCATACAGCACTTTCCTGTGCGATATTCATCAAAAGCAGGTTGCTCATCGTGGCGCTGCCCGTGATAAAAGCCCCGCACACGCCCGCCACCGGAAGCGCTACCTTTTGGGCGATTTCGGGCAACAAAGCGATGCCTTGGCCTACCAATGAGGCCAATTCGCCTCGTACCAACTGTGTGTAGCTCACTAAAAGTACAATTGTAAGCATCGGCAGGCGCACACTCCACAAGGTTTCTCTGAAAATAGGTTTTATAGGTAAGCGCTCTTTTTGCAGCAAAAGATAGCAGGCAGCTGCCAATAAAAATAACAAGCCGGGTTGGTACAGCGGCAAGGTACGCAGTCCCTCGCCAAACACAATGCGGTATCCTTGCAAAAAGTGCCTGCCCAAGAGCAGAAGCACAATAAAAAGCAGATAAGGATAAAAGGCTTGTCCCCAAAAACGGGCGCTCAAAGCCTTGTTTTTGATAAAAAAGAAAACAAAAAGTATCAGTCCTGCAGCCCCCGCTACCACCGAAGGAAATTCTACCGAATACAAGCCCATCAGCCCATAAGGCACTACAAAACAAAGCCCTGCGCCCAAAAGGCGCTTCCACTCCTGCTTCCACACAATGTCCATCTTCTCACTTTTTTGTACCAAAAAAGCAATGAGTGTGGGCAACAAAAAGATAGGCAAAGCATTGAACAGAAGCACATAATGCACCGTATCGTTGGGGCTGTATATGCCTAAGGCCAATTTGAGGGGCGTGCCCAAAGCGCCGAAGGTTACGGCACCGATATTGGCCGAAAGCGAGATAAGGATGGCCGAAAAGGTAGAAATGCCCGCACGTACCAATAAAGGGGCAATGAGCATGGCCGGAATCCCAAAGCCTGCAATGCCCTCGAAAAAACTGCCCAGAAATGTGCCCAAAATAAGCACCAGTGTTAGGCGTGAGGGCACTGCCTGCGTAAGACTGTCTATAAAAGTAAAATGTCCGTGAGCCGCCAGAACATTGTAAAAAACCAGCGCACCGACAATCAGCAAAAACAGCTCGAAGGCAATCACCAAGCCACTCAAAAAGGGCAGATAGTCGAAACTGCCCACAAAAAAACGAGAAATAGCAAAAAGCAACAAGCCCATCACCACGCCCCGCCTGATATTACGCAATACAAAAGTGCCTATCAGTACCAAAAGCAAAGAAGCGAGTATCAGCAGGTCGGAAAGTAGCATATTGGGTGATTGGGCTTATGAGATGCGAATTTATGAGATTTTAAATAAAACAAAAGGCTTTCTTCTGCAAATGCTTCATCCCAAAATATTTTATCCAATGGTTTAATTTTCAAAGTTATTTATTAAAATAGAAAAACAGCTACAAAAAAGCCCCGATAGATTTCTATCATCTATCGGGGCTTTAAAGCTTCTTTGTATATTACTTAGCGCGACATCAGCTTGGTATCGCTGTTGTTTTGCTCAGGCTTGGATATTTTCACTTCCAATACTTTTTCTTCTTTGGGTTTTGCTTCACTTGTTGTGGCGCTTATTTGTGCCAAGTAAGGTGCAATCACCAAAGCTACTACCGACATCAATTTGAGCAAGATATTGAGTGAAGGCCCTGAGGTATCTTTGAAGGGGTCGCCCACGGTATCGCCTACTACGGCAGCTTTGTGTGGTGCAGAACCTTTGTAAAACTTCTCCGACTTGCCTTCAATCTCGATGTCCACACCTTCTTCAAACATCTTCTTGGCATTGTCCCAAGCACCTCCGGCATTCGACTGGAAGATAGCCATCAGTACGCCTGTTACGGTTACGCCGGCCAGCAAGCCACCCAACATCTCGGCACCGCCCCCAAAGCCAATGGCTACGGGTGCAATAACAGCTACCAAGCCGGGCAAGACCATCTCTCTGATAGAGGCTTTGGTGGAGATTTCCACACATTTACCGTATTCGGCTTTGCCATCGGCAGCTTCAAAGGTTTTTCTGTCGGCTTCCGACCACTCGCTCATTTCGGTTTCGCCATTGCGACGCATTACTTCCAAAGCAGCATTGAGGGCAGGAATATCGCGGAACTGGCGGCGTACCTCTTCAATCATCTGGCGTGCAGCTTTGCCCACAGCGTCCATGGCCATCGCCGAGAACAAGAAAGGCAGCATACCGCCGATAAACAATCCGGCCATTACTTTGGGATTCGATACATCAATAGAAGTAATCCCCGCCGTAACCATAAAGGCGCTGAACAAAGCCAAGGCTGTAAGGGCTGCCGAACCGATGGCAAAGCCTTTGCCAATGGCGGCGGTGGTATTGCCTACTGCATCTAATTTGTCGGTGATTTTGCGCACCTCTTTGGGGAGTTCGCTCATTTCGGCAATCCCTCCGGCAT
Source organism: Thermonemataceae bacterium (assembly GCA_036788275.1). Lineage (GTDB taxonomy): Bacteria > Bacteroidota > Bacteroidia > Cytophagales > Thermonemataceae > DAIQNQ01. Next base: position 2,788 of record DAIQNQ010000172.1, on the reverse strand, counting down.
TGTCAGAGATAGGTCCGTAAGCATCTACGGCCAACTGAATCCCTGTGTTGGCGAGCATTCCCACGGCAGCGATGGCGATACCATACAAACCTGCAAAGTGATAGGCACCAATGATACCCGCTGCAATAATCAAGATAGGATAAGCCGTAGAGCGCATGCCTACACCCAAACCCGCAATGATGTTGGTAGCGGCTCCGGTAGAAGACTGCTGTACGATTTTCCTTACAGGGGCGGTACCTGTACCTGTATAATACTCTGTGATAATCCCGATAAGCAAGCCTGCTACCAAGCCGATGATGGTAGCGATAAACACGCCCATAGAAGTGTATTCAATGCCTCCGAAAGTCCAAGAGGCGGGTAAGAGACCCGTAATAATGAAATAAGAAAGCGCCACCATTACGCCGGAAGCTACAAACTCTCCTGTATTCAAAGCTTTTTGTGGATTACCACCTTCTTTTACATTCACCAAGAAAGTACCAAAGATAGAGGTAAGAATTCCGGCTCCGGCCAAGCACAAAGGCAATACCACTGCCGAAAGACCACCAAGACTGTCTTGAAAGCCTGCCTGCATCAAGGCCACACCCAATACCATTGTACCGATAATAGAGCCTACATAAGACTCAAACAAGTCGGCACCCATACCGGCTACGTCGCCCACGTTGTCGCCCACGTTGTCGGCGATGGTGGCAGGATTGAGCGGATGGTCTTCGGGGATACCTGCTTCTACTTTTCCTACAAGGTCAGCGCCTACATCGGCAGCTTTGGTATAGATACCACCACCTACACGGGCAAAAAGAGCAATAGAAGAAGCTCCAAAAGAGAAGCCTGTGAGTACGTTGATGACACGCTGTACGCTGGGCACATCGTTCATTCCCCAAATTTGGCTATATACTACAAAGAGCGAACCCAAGCCCAAAAGTCCTAAGCCTACTACGCCCATACCCATTACAGAACCACCCGTAAAGGCGATTTTGAGGGCTTTGCTCAAGCCGATAGTGGCCGCAAAAGTAGTACGCACATTGGCTTTGGTAGCTACACGCATTCCGATAAAGCCTGCCAAAGCAGAGCAAATAGCCCCTATAACAAAAGAAAGTGCCACCAAAGCCGAAGAGTTGTCGGAACTGGCTCCACTCAGACCCAATAATACCGCCACCAACAACACAAAAATAGAGAGTACACGGTACTCGGCTTTCAAGAAGGCCATCGCCCCTTCTGCAATATTATTGGCAATACGTACCATTTTGGGGCTGCCCGGGTCTTGTTTGTTTACCCACAAAGATTTCCAGAGGGTAAATAAAAGTGCAATTACCCCTAAGACCGGGACTGCAAGAATGAGTGTTTCTACATTCATATCGCTGAGATATTTTTATGAAAGATGATTTAATTGTATTGATAAAAGATTCGCAAATATAGAAGAAGTATCGGACATTTGTAAAATTGCTATGCGAAAAATAGCGAAATACAAACAAAAGCCCAAGACATTGCGAGATGCCTTGGGCTTTTGTTCATTCTAGATTGGTATTTTTCGACTTTTACTTGCTCAAAAACACTTGTACATAGCCATTGCTATGGTGTAGCAAGATTTGGTTCAGCCCCTTGGCCTTGTCCATTTGCCATTCTAAAGTATAAGCAGATGCGACACCCGGATACTTTATAGTGTATTTTTGGGTTTTCACATCGCGGTTTACAATATTGATGTTGGCTCTGTTTTTAGAAACGGTACTGGTAAAAGCAATGCTTTGGATTTGGTCTTGGGTAGTATTGGTCGTTACAAAAAACTGCTCACGCGTGCCATCGGCATTGCGGCAGGTATATTCGAGCTGCTTATTGGCCAGCAATACAAAATTTTGCAAAGAACCGTCGGGATTTTTCCAAGTGAGCGATTGATTGTTGGCCGCTACCGATACTGTATAGACTTCGCCGGGAGGGTGATTGGGAAAACGCAGCGTGTAGGTCTTGTTTACGGCCACGTATTTATCTATAATCAGCTTTGTTTTGATCTTGTTTTGCGACGACATATAGTGTACCACCTTGCTGTCGAGCACGCTTTTTTCAAAATAAAGTACCTCCGAAGTGCCGCTTACATGAGAGTGTATAAACACTTCCTCGTTGGCAGAGGCGTTTTCATTGTCTTTAGTTTGCGCCTGCAAGGCGATGGTGAAAGAGAAAAAAACAAAGACTAAAAAGGTGATTTTAAAGTAATTGTTCGTACATTTCATAAGAAAATATGTTTATGGACAAATGGTTGCGTAAAAACGATGGCACAATCTACTAATTTTTTGTGGATAAATAAAGTTTCTCTTTTCAAGATTTTGCAGGCTTGTATATCTTTGTGTCTGCTTGCAGCCTGTACTCCTCCCCCTTCTCAAATGCCTGTACTTCCTTTACACTTCGACTTGCAGGGGCACCGCGGCGCACGCGGGCTTTTTCCCGAAAACAGCCTCGAAGGCTTCTTCAAAACCCTCGAAATGGGCGTAAACACCTTGGAGCTGGACTTGGCGATGAGCGCCGATGGCCACTTGGTCATTTCGCACGAGCCTTATCTGAACCCTGATATTTGCCTCGGCCCGCAAGGGCAAAAGCTCCATGCCGAAGAAGGCAAAAAATTCAATCTTTATCAGATGTCTTTGGCCGATATTCAGGCTTGCGACTGTGGCTCTCTGCCTCACCCACGCTTTCCGCAGCAAGCCAAGCTGCGCACCAGCAAGCCCACTTTGCAGGCACTCATAGAATTGGTGCAGGACTTTGAGCGGCGGCATCCGCAGCGACTTGTCCGCTTCAATATGGA
>DAIQNQ010000171.1:0-5471 GCA_036788275.1 Thermonemataceae bacterium | reverse complement strand
AGAAACACGAAGAGCTCTTGGCCAGTGAGGAAGAACTCCGCCAAAACATGGAAGAGCTGCAGGCCATTCAGGAGGAAATCGCGCAGAAGCAACGTCAGATTGAAAGCTTTATCAATGCCAGTTCCGACAATATCTTTATGTTGGACAAAAACTACGACATCGTACTTGTAAACCAAAAAGTGATAGACGAGTACGCTGCCAGTGGTGTAGAGGTAAAGCCCGGTGTAAACCTGCTCCACTTGGTAGAACCACACAAGCAAGAAGAGCAAAAAGAGCAATTGGCCAGAGTATTTGCTGGAGAGGCTTTCAGGGTGGAAGTAAAATATGAGTTTGAAGGGATGGAAGGCTACTATGAGCTGGACTACTTCCCCGTAAGAAATACAGAAGATAAAGTGCAGTTTGCAGGTATCAATACCCGCAATATTACCGAGCGCAAAACGCAGGAAGCTGCTATCGTAAAGGCCAATAAAAAATTGGAAGCCAACGAGGCCATTCTTAAAAAAGCCTTTGAGAAAACCAAGCTCCAAGAGCAGGAAATCCGCCAGAAACACGAAGAACTGCAAGCCAGCGAAGAAGAACTCCGTCAAAACATGGAAGAGCTACAAGCTACCCAAGAGGTATTGGCGCAGCAAAAAGAGATACTCGAAATCAACAACAAACAAATGACCAAGAGTATCAACTATGCCCAAACTATCCAAAAGGCCATCCTGCCTTCTGAAAGACAGCAAAAAAATGCCTTCCCTGAAAGTTTTGTACTGTATCGCCCCAAAGACATCGTATCCGGCGACTTCTACTGGGTATCGGCACACGAGCAAAACCAACGCTTGGCAGGCGTGATAGACTGTACCGGCCACGGCGTACCGGGGGCATTTATGAGTATGGTGGGCAATAATATCCTCAACGAAATCATCAACCAGCGCGGTATCCGTCAGCCCAATATCATTCTTAATGAGCTGCACTTTGGCATCCGTGCCAAGCTCAACCAAAAAGAAGGTGCCAACAACGACGGCATGGACTTGAGCTTCTGCCTGATTGAAACTGAGCGCAGCGGTCAGCATAAACTTACCTTTGCCGGCGCCAAGCAAAACCTTTATGTGGTGCGCAAAGGCAACCTGATAGAGCTGAAAGGCGACCGCCTTTCGGTAGGAGGTAGCCAAACCGCCGACGAGCGCAGCTATCAAAACCATGAGCTGCTTCTCGAAGAAGGCGATGCCATCTTCCTCATCACCGATGGATATGCCGACCAAGCCGACTTGCAGCGCCGCGGCTTCTCCAACAAACGCCTCAGAGAGCTGATGCTCGAAGCGGCGCCCCTAAGTACCGAAGCTCAAAAAACGCTCTTTGAACATACTTTGGAGCAGCACCAACAAGCAGCCGAGCAAAGAGATGATATCACTGTATTCGCATTCAAAATATAAATTTTCAATCAAAAACTTGAACCGACAATGAGCTTTCAAATCACCAACCTCCAAACCGAGACCGTCAATATGATGGATTATCACGCCTCCCTCAATAGTAAAAATGTAGTCCTTTACTACAAAGGGCCTTTCGATGAGCATATCCTTGCTAATATCAGCTCACAGCTCCGAAGAAAATTTGCAGACAATCCGCGCGCCGGAGCCAAACTTTTTGCTATCTTTATAGAGCTGGCGCAGAATATCTCTTACTACTCTGCCGAAAGCAACTTCTTCTATGATGAGGAAGGCCAAAAAAATGGCGTAGGTACGGTGGTAATTATTGATAGAGAAGATGCCATCGTATTTAGTGCCGGTAACTTGGTGAAAAGTGCACAAGTGGTGGAGATTATCGCCAAGTGCCAAGAAATCAATACGCTCTCTTTCGAGGAGCTGCGTGCCCTCAAGAGAGATACCCGCAGCACCGAGCGTACCGAAGGCCAAAAAGGAGGCAATATCGGGCTGATTCACGTGGCGCTCAAGTCGGAAAATCCACTGGAGGTAGAAGCCAAAGTAGTGGACGAAAATCATTCCTTCTTTATGATTTCTTCTACCATCCAAAAATAATTATCTTTGTTTGTCTCAACTAAAAAAATCTCAATACCATGATTATAGAAAATGGCAAAAACCTTAAAATAGAAGGTGCCCACGGAACATTTTTTGTACCTCACGTACATTTCAATGCCGATACAGAGCATTGCCTCATCGAGGGAGAATCTTATTTGGAAGATGCTTTTGAGTTTTATGACAACCTCATCAAGTGGTTTGAAGACTACTTCCAGTCGCACCAAAAAGTAGTGCTCGACTTCCGCCTCTCCTACTTCAATACCAGCTCTTCGAGAGCTTTGGTAGATTTGATTCGCGCCCTGAAGCTTCACCAAGACAAAGGCAAGGAAGTAGCCGTAAATTGGTATTACCCAGAGCCCGACTACGACGATATGCGCTTAGAAGGCGAAGACTTTATGCACGAAACAGGCATGACGCTCAACTTTATCAGCTACATCGCAGAATAGCTGCCAGCTTGGCCTGCGCATCTATCTCAAAAGCCTTCTGCCTTTCGCAGAGGGCTTTTTTATTGGCAAAGCAGCCTTCCGAAAATTTGTGAAACTAATAAAATCGCTTATCTTTGAACATCTCTTTCATTATTCAGATGTGCTTATGATTCGCTTCTATCGCAAACTCAGCCTCAACATAAAATTCTTGCTCTTTATCTCGGCAGTGCTTTTGCTCATCTTTACGGCACTGGCCTTTACGGTGTACTCCAGCCAAAAAGCAGAGCTGATACGCAATAGCGATAACCGTATGTACAACCAGCTCGAAGACCTCAATGCCTTGATGGATATTGAGTACCGCTACAAACAAGAAAATGTGGACAGAGCGCTGAAAATAGCCGCCAATTCGCTCTACCGGGTAGGACTCATCTTTGAAACACGCGAAAAAGTACCCTTCGTAGCCATTAACCAAATTACCAACAGCAAAAAAATCATTGAAGTACAACGTTGGGAAATAGACAACCAGAAGCTCCAAAACAACACCGCCTTGGTTGATACCATACAGCGCCTTACCTCAGGCGAAGTAGCCTTTTTTCAGAAGATTCCCGATGGCTATATGCGTATCAGTACTACCGAAAAAGATGGAGAAGACAAGCGCTTGGAAGGCTATTATTTCCCCAACAACTCCCCCGTAGTACAAACCATCGAACGGGGCAAGCCCTTTCGCGGCAGGCTCAAGCTCAACAATGAATGGCATATCGCCTCCTTTGAACCGCTGCGCGTGAGCGGCGAAATCAGCGGCATGCTTTATACCGGCATACAAGAAAAAGACATCGGCTACCTGCGCCGCAAATTCAAAGAAAAAAAATATTATACCACAGGTTATCCTTTTGCCATGAGCTTGGAGGGAGAATTTATCATCCATCCTATCTTTGAAAAACGCATAAATGACGATGCCAACTTTTTGGACTATGCCAAAAGAAACAAAAGAGGAAAGTACCGCTTCCGCTACCCCAACAATGAAGAAGGTGCTTGGAAAATCACCTATTTCACCTACTACGAGCCCTTCGACCTACTGGTGGGCGCTACGGTAGATGAATCGCAGATTCTCGACAAGCCCCTCTCCAGCATTCGCAATACCTTGCTCATCGGCTTTTTTATCGCCTTGGTAGTATGCTTGTTGGGTATAGGCCTCTTGGTAAACTCCATCACCACCATCATTAATAAGATTGTAGGGCAGCTGGAGCAAATGGCCTTGGGCAAGAAGATAGAAAAAATAAATATCCGCTTAGAAGATGAAATCGGCTACATGGCGCGCTCTGTAAATACCCTTATCGAAGGTTTCGACAGCTACACCAACTTTGCACAACAAATCGGTCAAGGCAACTTAAAGGCAGAGTTTACCCCACTCAGCGAAGAAGATGCCCTCGGCAATGCCCTGCTGGAAATGCGCAAAGGACTGAATACCATCGCGCAAGAAGAGCAAATGCAAAGCTGGCTTTCTTCGGGCATTACCTTGTTTTCAGATGTTTTGCGCCGCTACAACGAAGACGTGCAAGAGCTGGCCCATGAGCTGATTGCACAGCTCGTAAAATATATCAAAGCCAATCAAGGGGGTATTTTTGTACTCAACGAAGACCCCGTAGAGCCACAACTCGAAATGTTGGCCTGCTATGCTTACGACAAACATAAAATTGTAAAAAAAGAGATTCGCGTAGGCGAAGGCCTTATCGGACAAGCATTTAAAGAAGCCGATACGCTGAATATACAAGAAGTGCCCGACGAATACATACAGATTACCTCCGGCCTCGGCGAGGCGCGTCCCCGCAATATCCTCATCGTGCCCTTGGCCAACGACAATATCGTAATAGGTGCTATCGAGTTGGCTTCTTTTGAGTCTTTCAGCCCTTTGGAGATTGAGTTTGTAGAAAGCCTCTCCAAGATTATCACCACCACCATCTCTTCGGTACGCAACAACCTCCGCACCAAAACCCTCCTCCGCGACTCGCAGGAGCTTACCGAGCGCCTCCGTGCCCAAGAAGAGGAAATGCGCCAAAACGTAGAGGAGCTACAAGCCACCCAAGAGGAAATGCAGCGCAACCAAAAAGAGGTGCGTCGCCTGCTGGCCGAAGCCAAAAACAAGGAAGAAGCCCTCGATGCCTTGCTCAACCATACCAGTGACCTGATTATCGCCTTAGACCGCGACTATAAAATCACCCTCTACAACGACTCGGCCAAGCAATGGTACTACGAGCTAAACGGTGTGAAACTCAGCGTGGGCATTTCTATATTGCCCTTGCTCACCTCGCAGCAGCGCGAGAGCTATAAGGAATACTACGACCGCGCCCTGCTCGGCGAAGATTTTGTAATAGACGAATCCATTGCCGATGCCAAAGGCGAAAGCTCCTACTACGAGCACAGCTTCCACCCTATCCAAGATGCCCAAGGCAAGCCGGCGGGTATTTCTATCTTCTCGCGCAATATCACCAAAAGAAAAGCCCAAGAAGAAGGTCTTCAGAATGCTTATAGCTTGGCCAAAGAGCAAGAAAAACTCCTCCAAAAAAACTACCAACAGCTCCAAGACAACTACGAGCAGCTTGAGAAAAATCGCGAAGCCCTGCTCTCGGAGCTGGAAGCCCTCAACAAAGGCAGCTTGGCGCGATTGGTGCTCCACCCCGACGGTACCATCGAGCAGGTAAACAATGCCCTCTTGCAGATATTCCAATACAATGAAGAAGAGCTACTCGGCCAAAACCACAAAATATTGCTCACCGAAGAGGAGTCGAGCAAGGCCGACTACCTCAACTTCTGGCGCAACCTCCGCAATGGTATTCCGCAGCCGGGCAGCTACCACCGCATCAACAAATACAAAGAAGAAATATGGCTCAATGGCACTTATCTGCCCATCATAGATGGCAAAGGCAAGGTGCTGCATATCTTGTTCTTGGCCAGCGACGAAACCGACTACAAACTCAAAGAGCGCTTCTACCTGAACCGCATCCAAGAGTTGAGTAATAAAGCATAG
>DAIQNQ010000170.1:0-5595 GCA_036788275.1 Thermonemataceae bacterium | reverse complement strand
AAAAATACCTGAGACCAATAAAAAAAGCGCTCCGAGGAGCGCTTCTAAACTTTTAGTCTTGCACGGGCACACGCCTGAGTTGTATGACCTTCATCTTGTCTAAGAGCCATATAATCACGTAGGTTACATCAATCTCAAACCAACGTACACCGCCGAAATTGGCACGTCCGCCGTGAGTGTGGTGATTGTTGTGGTAGGCCTCTCCCATCATCAAGAAATCAACAGGCAAAAGGTTTTTAGAAGTATCTTTTACTTTGAAGTTGGTATAGCCGTACTTGTGTGCAAACCAATTGATAATAGCTCCGTGGATAGGTGCCATCAGATAGGTAACAGGCAATAATAGCCAATGCCACCAAGCCGTAGCGAAATAGAGGAAGAACAAAGTGTAGAGCGTGCCCCAACCCAAACGAGAATACCAAGAGCTTGCAAACTTATCGAAAGCTCTCCACTCAGGCACATTCTTGGTGAAGCGCTCTTCTACGGGGAAAGTTTTGGCGCAAATGGCGGCATAGGTAGTTTTGGTGCGCCACATCATCGCAAACAGATTTTCATCATATTTTGGTGAATGAGGGTCTTGCTCGGTGTCGGCGTAGGCGTGGTGCAGGCGGTGCATTACACCGTAGCCATAAGCGCTTAGGTAGTTGGCGCCTTGGGTGACCCAAGTAAGCACAAAACAGATTTTTTCTTGCAGCGGCGACATCTTGAAACTCTGATGGGCTGCGTATCGGTGTAGGAAGAAGGTTTGGAAAAACAAACCGCTGTACCAAAGTACAATTACGAAAATGATAATGGCCATTGTAATACTTATTTTTTAATCGAAATAAAATATGTTATTGCAGGTTGCTCAGGGCGAAAGCAACACAAGCAAGGAAACCTTGCAGATTTTACGAGTACAAAAATAAGCAACAAAGCCCCTTCAAAACGATAACAAATGTTATCATTTTAGAAAGTAGTGGTTTTTTAGACGGCTCAGATGTACCGAACTGATGTTAAGATAAGACGCGATATGGCGCTGTGGCACGCGCTGATGGATGTTTGGATACAGCTTGTCGAGCTTATTGAAGCGCTCCAGAGGCGACTCGGTATAGAAAGAGCGCAGCTTGTCGCTAAACATAATAAAATATTCCTCCGCCAACATTCTGCCCAATCGCTCTCCTTCTTTGAGTATTTTGAAACCTTTGAGCAAAGTCTCGTAGGGAATCACAATCAGCTCCGTAGGTTCTACGGCCTGAATGGTATAGCTTGAAGGGGTATGTTTGATGAAGCTCTCGTAGTCGCCGGCAAAGGTATTTTCATAACAAAAATGAAAATTGTGCTCTTGGTTGTCTTTGTCCACGAAGTAGGTTCTGAGCAATCCATTGATAACAAAATAAAGATTGCGGCAAATAGAACTGGCTTGCAGAATCGTTCCGTTTTTTTTGATGTGTGTACTGTAAAAACCTCCAAAGAACTTCTCCAGCTCATCATTGCTCACTTGTATGTAAGACTCTATCAGTAATTTTAGCTTATTCATCGGCAATTTTATTAAGGCATTCCAACAAAATACTTGCATAAAGCTATGAAAATAGCCCCGAAAATCCAAAGACTTTCTATCAATACTTGCACAATTATAAGAATTTCGACAATTTGCAGCCATAAATTATCAACAAAAAGCGCGATGGAACTAATCAGCCAAGTAGCTTCCTTGCAGGAGGCCGTAACACAATTTGAGATTCAAGATAAAAATCACTTAGAGGCTTTTAGGCTTCGCTTTTTGAGCAAAAAAGGCGAAATTCCTGCGCTTTTGGCCGAAATGAAGCAGCTCGCCCCCGAAGAGCGCAAAAGCTTTGGGCAAAAGGTAAATGAACTGAAAAACTTGGCCGAAGAAAAACTCAAAAGTGCCCAAGAAGCACTTGAAGCACAGCCCGAGCAAATGGCTCCCCCCTTCGACCTCAGCCTGCCCGTAGTACCCCAGCAGATGGGCACGGTACACCCGCTCAGCATCGTAAAGCAGCAAATCGTAAGTATTTTGGAGCGCATGGGCTTTAGCCAAGCTACCGGCCCGGAGATAGAGAGCGACTTTTATAACTTTACAGGCTTGAACTTCCCCGAAAACCACCCCGCCAGAGAGATGCAGGACACTTTCTTTATTGAAAAAAATCCTGACATCCTGCTGCGTACGCATACTTCCTCGGTACAAATCCGTGTGATGGAAAGCCAAAAGCCGCCTCTGCGTACCTTTTCTATCGGGCGTGTATATCGCAACGAAGCCATTTCGGCGCGCGCGCATTGTATTTTCCATCAAATAGAAGGCTTCTTTATTGATGAAAACGTAGGCTTTGTGGACTTGAAGCAGACGCTCTATCACTTTGCCAAAGAGCTTTTCGGCCAAGATATCAAAATCCGCTTCCGCCCCTCTTATTTCCCCTTCACAGAGCCAAGTGCCGAGATGGACATCTCCTGCCTCATCTGCAAGGGAAAAGGCTGCAATGTGTGTAAGCACAGCGGCTGGGTAGAAATCGGCGGTGCCGGTATGATAGACGTAAACGTATTCAAAAATACAGGCATAGACCCCGAAAAATACACAGGCTTCGCCTTCGGCATGGGCTTGGAGCGCATCACCATGCTCAAATACCAAGTGCGCGATTTGCGCCTTTATACCGAAAACGACCTGCGCTTCTTGAGGCAGTTTCAGGGATTGGTGTAGATTTGTTTTTGTAGAGAAAATCATTAATTTTGTGGCCTAAAACCACGCACTCGTAGTTCAATTGGATAGAATATCGGATTTCGGCTCCGAGGGTTGAGGGTTCGAATCCTTCCGAGTGCACTTCAGCTCCTTGATAGCATCCCTTTCAAGGAGTTTTTCTTTCATAAGCCCGAAAGCCCAGCTCCTTTGTTATGCAAATTATCGAAGTACAAAGCCCCGCACACATAAAAGCTTTTTTGGAGCTTCCCTTTCGTATTTACCAAAACTATCCCCAATGGGTAGCGCCCCTGCTCCATGAGGTAGAGGCAGTATTCGACCCCCAGCAAAACGAAGAATGGAACGAGGGCACTTGCCAACGCTGGATTTTGCAAGATGCCCAAGGGCAATGCATTGGCAGAGTGGCCGCCTTTGTGGGCGTACATACCCGCGCCAACAGCCACGAGCAGCCCACCGGAGGCATGGGCTTTTTTGAATGTATCGAAAACCAAGAAGCCGCCTTTCTGCTCTTCGATACTTGCAAGGCATATTTGGAAGCCCAAGGCTGCGAAGCCATGGACGGGCCTATCAATTTCGGTGGGCGTGATAAGTTTTGGGGCTTGCTCGTGAGCGGCCACGACAAAGCGCCCAATTACCAAATGACCTACCAACCGCCTTATTACCAAGCTTTTTTTGAGGATTTCGGCTTTCAGATCTATTTTCGCCAATATACCTATGGCCGCCTTTTGGGCAAGGCCAGTGAGCGTGTACACAAGCGGGCGGAGCGCATCTTGTCGAATCCAAGCTATACATTCAAGCAAGTGGACAAGAAGCATCTCGAAAAATTTGCCGACGATTTCCGCCTTATCTACAACAACAGCTTCGCTCTCAGTGAGGGCTTGGGCGAGATGAGCCAAGAAGAATCTTACCGTATCATGAGAGAGATGCGCCCTATTATAGACCCGCGCCTCATTACTTTTGCCTATTACGGCGATACGCCCGTGGGCTTTGGTATTTTCATTCCTGAGCTCAACCAAGTATTTCGCTACGTTCGGGGCAAGATGAACTGGTGGGGAAAGCTCAAATTTGCCTACTACCTTTATGTAAAAAAAGTATGCAAAAAAGTGGCAGGCATCGCCTTTGGGGTGTCGGCGCGCTTTCATGGGCGCGGCTTAGAGGCTGCTTTGAGCGTATGTTTGGAAAAAAAAGTCTATACAAAAGATTTCCCTTACAAAGACATCGAACTCAACTGGGTGGGCGATTTCAACCCGCCGATGATGCGCTTGGCCGAAGAGCTGGACTTCAGCATTGTCAAAGAACATATTACCTATCGCAAACTTTTCGACCCTGCCAAGCCTTTTAGCAGGCATCCGGTAAGGAGCTATCGGGGCAAGGCATAGGCTTTGTGCAGATTCTTTTCTATTTTTACCAATTCATTTATAAACCTTTTGCCATGAGTTTATTAGTTGTAGGTTCGGTAGCCTTCGATGCCATCGAAACCCCCTTCGGAAAAACCGACAAAATCATTGGTGGTGCAGCCACCTATATTACCCTTTCTGCCTCTTATTTCGCTCCCAAAGTAAACTTGGTAGCCGTAGTAGGCGAGGATTTTCCACAAGAGAAAATCGAAATGCTGCAAAAGCACCGTGTCAATACCGAAGGCTTGCAGATAAAGCAAGGCGAAAAGTCTTTCTTTTGGTCGGGCAAATACCACAACGACATGAACTCCCGCGATACCTTGGCCACCGAGCTGAACGTATTGGCCAATTTCGACCCCATCGTTCCCGAAAGCTACCAATCTTGCGAGTACCTCATGCTTGGCAACCTCGCGCCTTCGGTACAGCGCCAAGTGATAGAGCGCCTACACAAGCGCCCCAAGCTGGTGGTGATGGATACGATGAACTTCTGGATGGAAATAGCTATGGACGAGCTGCTCCAAACCCTCAAGCTGGTGGATGTACTTTCCATCAATGATGAGGAAGCCCGACAGCTCTCCGGCGAATACTCTTTGGTAAAGGCCGCCAAGAAAATCATGGGCATGGGACCGAAGATATTGATTATCAAAAAAGGCGAGCACGGCGCTTTGCTCTTCAACGACAAGCAGATATTCTTTGCTCCGGCCTTGCCTTTGGAGGAAGTTTTTGACCCTACGGGCGCAGGCGATACTTTTGCGGGAGGCTTTATTGGCTATTTGGCAAAAACCAAAGACATTTCTTTCAACAATATGAAAAGAGCCATCATTTATGGCTCGGCAATGGCTTCTTTGTGTGTGGAGAAATTCGGCACAGAGCGCTTGGAGCACCTGAGCAAAGAGGAAGTGGAAGAGCGCGTGCAGGAGTTTGTGGACTTGGTGCAGTTTGAAATTTCATTGGTATAATTTTTCTTGCTCAAAGCTGTCGGATTTTCTGAAATTCGACAGCTTTTTGTATTACAGTACCACTTAAAACACCTGCGCCTTGCTCCAAGTAGGGCTGAAAGTTTCTTTAGAAACGTGCTGCAAGCCTTCCTCCTGCCCCGAAGCGAAGAGTCGGAGTGCCAACAATACAACAAAAACAAGTGCAAAAGCTTTTACAAGCAGCAGATTCTTGGATTGGGAGAGGCTCAGACGTTTCATGGCTGTACTTTTTTTGATTTTCAAGACATAAGACAAGCCCCACATAGCGGAGGTTGCACACATTTTCAAAAATATTTTAGGCCAATGCTTTTTTGATGTGTAAATTGCCATATACATCTCTTTTCAGGCTTTTTACCCTTCGTTTTATGCAACCTTTGGCAGAGCGCATGCGTCCCACTTCTTTGGAGCAATACATTGGTCAAGAGCACCTTGTAGGCAAAGGTGCTATATTGCACAGGGCGGTAGAGGCGGGGCGTATTCCCTCTTTTATCTTGTGGGGGCCGCCGGGCGTGGGCAAAACCACCTTGGCGCAGATTAT
>DAIQNQ010000169.1:0-5597 GCA_036788275.1 Thermonemataceae bacterium | reverse complement strand
ACAAAAGCCCAGCTCTCACGTTCTTTTATTTATCTCCACCATTTTTCCTCCGCCTATGCCTTACCTCAGCATCAATCCCTACAATCAAACACTTTTACGTCGTTTTGAAGAAGACAATGTCACCATATTACAACAAAAAATAGAGGCCTCCCAAAAAGCCTTTGCTGATTGGTCGCGCCGCCCTATTGCTGAGCGTTCCCAGCTCTTAGAAAATCTGGCTGCCAAGCTCATCGCTCACCAAGAGCATTTGGCCTCTTTGATAGTGGCCGAGATGGGCAAGCCCATCCGCGAGGCAAGGGCTGAAATCCTGAAATCTGCCGATTGTTGTAAATTTTATGCCGCGCATGCCGAAGCCTTCTTGAAAGAAGAATCGATTACTTCCTCAGCAAGTCGCTCATATATTCAGTACCAGCCCTTGGGGGCGGTATTTGCCATTATGCCTTGGAATTTCCCCTTCTGGCAAGTGATTCGCTGTGCGGTGCCTGCCTTGGCCGCAGGCAATACCTTTTTGTTAAAACACGCCCCCAATGTACCGCAATGTGCCGAAGCTTTAGAGCAGCTCTTTTGGGAAGCCGGCTTTCCGAAGGACGTATTTCAGCATCTCTGGATAGACTTGCCTTTGGTGGAGCAGGTCATCGCCCATCCGCACGTAGGCGCAGTGAGCCTCACGGGCAGCGAGCGGGCAGGGGCAAGCGTGGCCGCTTTGGCAGGAAAGTACCTTAAAAAAAGTGTGCTGGAGCTGGGAGGGAGCGATGCCTTCATTGTATTGGACGATGCAGAGGTAGCCACCGTAGCTGCCCAAGCCGTGCGAGCGCGCATGCAGAATACGGGGCAGAGCTGTATTGCGGCCAAGAGGTTTATCGTAATGGAAGCTATTTTTGATGACTTTGTGGCAGCCTTCAAGGCACAAATGCAAGCCCTCCAACAAGGCGACCCTATGCTGGAAAGTACCGATTATACCTGTTTGGCGCGCCCCGATTTGGCGATACAGCTTTGGCAACAAGTGCAAGCTTCTGTGGCTGCTGGTGCAGAACTATTGCTGGGTGGTACAGCCCCCGAAGAGGGCAAGGCTTTTTTTGTGCCTACGATGCTCACTTCGCTCAAGCCGGGTATGCCTGCCTACGAGCAGGAGTTGTTTGGGCCGGTGGCCAGTATCTTCAAGGTGGCCAATGAGCAGGAAGCTTTGGTTTTAGCCAATGCCTCTCGCTATGGCTTGGGTGGCTCGGTATGGGGACAAGATGTGGCGCGAGCGGAGGCTCTGGCCAAGCAGCTCCAAAGTGGAAGTGCTTTTGTAAATGCGATTGTAAAATCTGACCCACGGATGCCTTTTGGTGGTGCGAAGATGTCGGGCTATGGCAGAGAGCTTTCTTATTTGGGTATCAGGGAGTTTAGTAATATCCAAAGTTTGTGGATTGCTTGATGAAGTAATGATTTTGTAAGAAATTTTCAAAAAATCAATAAAAAAGGTATCTATTTTGCTGCATAATCCGTATGTAATATTGTATGGGAGATTTAATAATTTAGATGACTTTTCAGAATACAAAAACTATAACTTTATGGCACAGACTCATCACTATTCGTCGGCAGAAAGCCTGATGCACTTACTTAAAAAAGGCTTAGAAAATACACAAGCTTCAGAAACTTATCAAGAGTATCTGATGCAGACGCTTCAAGAAACCATTTTACAGGAGTTCAACCTTCCGCAGATTCAGCCCAACGAAAGCCAAGATGTGTTTTCGGCACGTTGGTACCAAATCTTTCAGGAAAATACCCAAAAAATAGAGCGTATCTTTAAAATAGTGGGTATTCCCTCCGAAAAAGTACAAGATGTACTCTATCAGTACAATCGCAAAGCACACCAGAACTTGTGGTCGCAAGCCTAAAAACCAGTTCTTTAGAAATATATCAAAAGCCTTTATCTTTTACAGATAAAGGCTTTTACATTTTTTAGTGGAATAATTTTTGTGAAGCTTGTATCATCTTTCATTTTCAAAAGCAAAAATATAAGCCCATGAAAAAAATATTCTCTCTTCTTGCTTGTCTTTTAGGACTTTCTACATTTGCTCAGGCGCAGGTACACGTCGGAGCCAACTTTCAGCTGGGCTTCCCTTCGGGCGAATACCGCGAGGTAGGCGGCGATGTGGGCATAGGCGGTGGCCTAAACGTATGGGTGCCTTTTGCGAGGCAAATACCCGTTTATTTTGGTTTGGACTTTGGCTATATGCTGATGAGCAGCCACAATCAGCGCATCAACCAACAAGCCAATATCGTAGGGCCGGGCGGGCAGGTTTTGGGCACTATTCCTATCAATTACCGTGTTACGACCAACAACAACTTCCTCCAAGGCCACGTGGGCTTGCGTATCAAAGCGCCGCTGCCAATGATACAGCCTTATGCCGACGGCTTGGTGGGCTTCAATTATCTCTATACTCGTACCAAGATAGTTGACGAAAACAACAATAATAATAATAACAACAATGACAACAATACGGTCATCAGAGCCCGCAACCAAGCCCAAGATTTTGTATTTAGCTATGGAGGGGGTGCAGGGGTGATGATTCGTATTACCGACAATTTTGGTGTGGACTTGCGCTGTGTGTATTTGTTGGGTGGCCAAGCAGAGTATTATACCCGCCAAGACATCGAAAATTGGACAGTAACTGTCTCCAATCCCAATGCACAGGGTGTGCCGCAAGATGCCAATGTGGAAACTGTGCCGCGCCGCTCTCGTACCGACTTGTTTTATTCGACCATCGGGATTGCTTTTTCTTTCTAAGAAAATCAAACTTACACTTTCCTCAAAGGCAGCCTCGCATTTGCAAGGCTGCCTTTTTTGTGCAAAAAGCTCAAAAATACTATGAAAATACTTAGTTTTGCAGCAACATTTCGCTTTAGGCGGGTGTTATCTTGGCAGGCACAAGGCTTTAGATAGCTTTTAGCGATTGCCGCTCATTTGTAAACAATTACGACGATGAACCAACTTACTACCCTCGATATAACCCAAATCCGCAAGGATTTTCCTATTCTGCACCAAGACATCAACGGCAAACCTTTGGTGTATTTAGACAATGCCGCCACTTCCCAAAAACCCAAAGTGGTGATAGAAGCCTTGGAGCAGTATTACAGCGGCTACAATGCCAACATCCATCGTGGGGCGCACTATTTGGCGCACAAAGCCACAGGCTTTTATGAAGAAACCCGCGAGGCCATTCGTGCCTTCCTAAATGCCGAAAGCACCGAAGAAATTATCTTTACTAAGGGCGTTACCGAGGGGATTAATCTGGTCGCTTCCAGCTTTGGGCGTGCTTTTATCCAATCCGGCGACGAAATCATCATTTCCACGATGGAGCATCATTCCAATATTGTACCTTGGCAAATGCTCTGCGAAGAGCGCGGCGCGGTGCTGAAGGTGATTCCGATTACCGACCAAGGCGAGCTGGTATTGGAGGCCTACGAGCAGATGCTCTCGGAGCGTACCAAGCTGGTGTCTATCGTGCATATCTCCAATGCTTTGGGTACTATTAATCCCGTGAAAGAGATGATTGCTATGGCGCATAAAGTAGGAGCCAAGGTACTGGTGGACGGTGCACAAGGAGCGGTGCATTTGGAGATTGATGTACAAGATTTAGATTGCGATTTTTATGTATTCTCCGGCCACAAAGTCTATGCGCCCACAGGCATTGGGGCACTTTATGGCAAAAAAGCCCTCCTGAACGCTATGCCGCCCTATCATGGTGGAGGTGAGATGATTAAGGTGGTGAGCTTCGAGAAAACTACCTACAATGACCTGCCCTTTAAGTTTGAAGCGGGTACACCCAATATTGCCGATGTAATTGCCTTTCACGAGGCTCTGCGCTATGTACAAAATATTGGTAAAGCTCAAATAGCTGCCCACGAAGAGGCCTTGCTGCACTATACTACCGAAAGGTTGCAGGAGGTGTCGGGTCTCAAGATTATCGGCCAAGCCGCCCAAAAAGCCAGTGTCATTTCTTTTGTATTTGAGGATATTCATCATCACGATGTAGGCGTGCTGCTCGATAACCAAGGCATTGCTGTGCGTACAGGCCACCACTGCACCCAGCCGCTGATGCAAAGATTGGGCTTGCCGGGAACAAGCCGCGCCTCTTTTGCTGTTTACAATACGTTCGAAGAGGCCGATGCCCTGGTGGCAGGCCTGCAAAAAGTAGTGAAAATGATGCGATAAGCATCTGAAAAAGAAGGATAAAGCCTTATGAGCATTCAAGAAATACAAGAAGAAATCATTGCCGATTTTGAACTTTTTGATAATTGGGACGATAAATACGCCTATATCATCGAATTGGGTAAAAAGCTTCCCGCATTGGCAGAAAATCATAAAACAGAAGAAAATAAAGTGCGCGGCTGCCAGTCGAATGTATGGCTGCATGCTTCTTTAGATGATAAGCAGGTGCGCTTTGAAGCCGATAGTGATGCCATCATCGTGAAAGGCTTGGTGAGCTTGCTGATAAAAGTACTCTCCGGACACCCGCCCGAAGAGATTAGTCAGGCAGAATTGTTTTTCCTTGAAAAAATAGGCTTGCAACAGCATTTGTCCATGACGCGCTCCAATGGGCTGGCCTCTATGGTAAAGCAGATGAAGCATTATGCCATTGCGCTACAAGCCGTGAAATCTTAATTTTTTAATTAAAAATTTACTGAAAAATATGTCGGTAATCGAAATCCCCAACCTCCGCGACCAAGTGGTAGAAATCATCAAAACCGTATATGACCCCGAAATTCCCGTAGATGTATGGGAACTGGGGCTGATTTACGACATCAAAATATATCCCATCAACAACGTGTATATCCAAATGACGCTCACCTCGCCCAATTGCCCCTCGGCAGAGCAGCTGCCCGGAGAGGTAAAGGAGAAGGTAAAGTCTATTGAAGGCGTAAATGAAGTAGAATTAGAATTGACTTTCGATCCGCCTTATACTACCGAAATGATGAGCGAGGCCGCTCGCTTGGAGCTGGGCTTTATGTAAAAAGTGCTTTTTATATGCAAAGAGAAGCAGTGTTACCTCATAAGAATAAGCGAATCATTGAAAATCAAAGCAATCAATCAAGTTAATCCCGAAAATTATTTTAATCTTGGTATATTTTTCATCATAATCCAATTTTCTATATATGTATCCCGAAGAACTCGTACAGCCTATGCGTCAGGATTTGACCTCTGTGGGCTTTCAAGAATTTAAGACTTCCGAAGAAGTAAGTCAGCTCTTAGACCAAGAGCAAGATACCGTGTTGATGATGATTAACTCGGTATGTGGTTGTGCGGCAGGCACAGCACGCCCGGGCGTAAAGTTGGCCGTAGCCGAAAGCCCCAAAAAGCCCAAGGTACTGGCAACAGTATTTGCCGGAATGGACAAAGAGGCCGTGGCCAAAGTGCGTGAATATACGCTGCCTTATCCGCCCTCTTCTCCTGCCATTGCTTTGTTCAAAGGGGGAGAGCTGGTACACTTCGTAGAAAGGCACCATATCGAAGGCCGCTCGGCACAGATGATTGCCGCCCACCTCAAAGCGGTATTTGAAGAGTATTGCTAAACACAAGTAAAAGCCCTCCTTGCGATTGTGTAAGG
>DAIQNQ010000168.1:1640-5624 GCA_036788275.1 Thermonemataceae bacterium | reverse complement strand
ATGTAAGTCCAACGCTTGATTGGATAGTAAAATCAATAAAAAATCCTCCAAGATTTTCTTGGAGGATTTTGGTAGAGGCCTTATTCCTCAGAAGCGAATGCCCATCAGCGTGATGTCGTCGCGTTGTACGGCACCTCTTTTGTGGAATTTCAGCTCTTCGTGCATAAATTTTTTCTGCAAAAACATATTCTCTTTGGCATAAGTAAGCAGACGTGTTTTGAATTTTTCGCTGCCAAATTTCTCTCTGTCTGGGTTGGGGGTATCAATAAAACCATCAGTAGAAAGATAAATACAATCGCCTTTGGTAAGTTGTAAGTGATGATTTTCAAAGTTTACTTCTTGTACCAACTGCGTGCCCCCTACGGTAAAGCGGTCGCCTTTGATTTCGGAGATTTCTTTGTTCTGAAAAATATAAAGCTGACGCTTAGCACCTGCAAAGGTGAGGTCGAAGTGCTGCCCGTCACTTTGGGCCTCTACACGGCAGAGACACACATCCATGCCATCGGTATTGCCGCTTTCGTGCTGCTTGAGGGCTTTTACGATACCCTCGTGGAGCATTTCTAAGATGCGTGCGGGGTCAAAGATGCGGTTTTCGTTTACAATCTCGCTGAGGATAGTGTGTCCAATCATACTCATAAAAGCACCGGGCACGCCGTGGCCTGTACAGTCCACAGCAGCAAAAAAGAGCTTGCCTTCTATTTGGCTGAACCAATAGAAGTCGCCCGACACTACGTCTCTGGGAATATACAAAATGAAGCAGTCTTGCACATGCTTCTTAATGACCTCCTCGGTAGGAAGCAGGGCTTTCTGAATTTTACTGGCATACTGAATACTCTGCTTCATTTGGTCGTTGATTTCATTCAGCTCGGTATTTTTTTGCCCAATAAAATCACGCTGTGCCAATATTTCTTCCTGTTGCTGGTGGAGTTCTTCGTTTTGCACCATTATCTCTTCCTGCTTTTGTTGCAGCTCAGAGGTGCGTTCTTTTACTTTTTTCTCCAACATTTCATTTTGTTCACGAATGATGCGCTCATTTTCTTTGGCAGCTTGCAGCGAGAGTGCCTGCGCTTTTTCTTTGTCGCGTCGGATGGTATTCACACGGTCGGCCAAGGCAAAAGAGAGCAATACTACTTGTACCATGGTGCCAATCAGGGTGCTATTGCGTAAGATCGGAATATTCGGCACTACACCCAGCGCAATGAGCGCCACCATCGCCAAGCCAAAGAGAAAGACCGTCCAAGCAATTACAAAGTATTGAGCGGCACGGTTGCCGGCAATCCATACGATGACACCTGCCACCAAGAGGATTATGGAAGTCAGCAAAATAGAATAAGTGGCAATATGAATAGCAATGATATAGGGCAAGAAAAAGCAGATGAGTGTTTCGATAGCAAAGATAATGACCAAAGCCCAAAGCACTTTGTTGAGCTTGGGAACAAAGCGCTTGGTATCCAAAAAATGAATGGAGAAGAGGGTGGCTGTTGTAATGCCCGCACAAATACCAATAGGCGTAACGGCATTAGCCCACCAAATAGCATCTCCCCAAAAGTAATGTACCGGATGCCCCCAAAGAGAAGCTTGCGCAATGCCATAAATAAAGGTATAAAGGCAATAATACAGATAGCTGATGTTTTTGATGGCAAAGTAGAGCACTAAGTTGTAGATGAGCATAATGAGTAAGGTACCATAAAAAACTCCAAAGAAAAGCTCTGTATTGGCAATATCTCCTTGCAGAGCGGCGCTGTTGTAGAGTACCAAAGGCAGCTGCACAGAGCTTTCTGTTTCGATGCGGACATAGTAAGTGCGCTTTTCGCCCGGGGCTTGCCGAATGGGCAGAATGACGTTGCGGTAGGAGATAAGGCGTGTACTGAAGGGCATTTTGTCGCCACTTTCCATTTTTTGCCACTGCTCATTATCGTCTAGATAATACAAATCAATATGGTCTATGAGTGGATAATTAAATTCCAAAAACCATTCGCTTGTCTCTTCATTATTATTCTGCAAGCCGAATATTACCCAATAATTTGCTTTGGAAAACCCCAAAGAAGGGGCATCTACTGCGGAACGTGTAAAGTTTTCGATGGGGATAGCTTGTACTTGTTCAAAATTCAAGGTTTTGGAGCTGTCTTTATAGATGTACAAGTACTTTCCGATAGGTACTTGTCGACTTTTAGCATCCAACACAACACTCTCTTGGCTGTATGCAAAGAAGCTGTGAATGGATAAAAAATACAATAGCAGCAGGGTCTTGTTCATAGGTCGAGGGTGTTAAAAAAAATAGGATGGGAATATGGGCGAGTGCTTTTGTTGTAAATTACGTAAAAATAAGCAAATTATTTTGTAGCTTGCAAATATCCTATTATAAATTAAAAAATTACTAAATATTTCACCTGCAAGAGCGCTAAAATTACTATCTTGCTGTCTTTTACAATGCTTTTTGCACAAATCGCAGAGCGCATTACTTTACAAAATTTATCTCAATGAGCATACAGCAACAAGTAGTGATTGTAGGAGGGGGGCTTTGTGGCTCACTTCTGGCCATTTTTTTGGCGAAGAGGGGCTTGCAAGTACACGTTTATGAAAAAAGACCTGATATGCGCATTTTTGGGGCAGAAGAAGGGCGTTCTATCAATCTGGCACTTTCGCATCGGGGTATTCGCGCTTTGCGCCAATTGGGCATCGAAGCAGAGGTATTGCCTTTGGCTATTCCTATGCTCGCAAGAGCCGTACACGACAAAGCAGGCAATACCAAGTATCTGCCTTATGGCAAAAACGAGCAAGAATACATCAATTCTATCTCACGCAGCGGCCTGAATATGGCCTTGATGAATATTGCCGAACAGTACCCCAATATTCATTTTCGTTTTGACTGTAACTGCCAAGAGGTGGATTTTGAGCAGCAAAGGTTGCAGTTTTGGGACAAAAACACACAAGAAAGCTTCGAGGTGCAAGCCGGGGTAATTTTCGGTACCGACGGTGGTGGCTCGGTTTTGCGAAAAGCTTTGAAAGAAAATATTATTGACTTTCAAGAAGATGTAAGCTTTTTGGCCCACGACTACAAAGAGCTGGAGATTCCCGCAGGGCCGCAAGGTAGCTTTTTGCTCGACAAAAGTGCCTTGCATATCTGGCCACGCCAATCGTATATGCTCATTGCCCTGCCCAACCTCGACGGCAGCTTTACCGTAACGCTCTTCCTCCAAAAAACAGGGCAGCCCAGCTTTGAGTGGCTCAATAGTGCGGAGCGAGTGGAGGCTTTTTTTGAGGAGCAATTTCCTGATGTAAAGCAGCTCATTCCTGATATTGCGGCACATTATTTTGAAAACCCACACTCTTTCTTAGGTACTATCAAAAGCTACCCTTGGGCTTTTGAGGGCAAAGCACTGCTTTTGGGCGATGCTGCCCATGCCATTGTGCCTTTCTACGGGCAAGGTATGAATGCTTCTTTCGAGGACTGTATCATTTTAGATGAGTTGATAGAAACTTATGGTTTCGACTGGGAGCAAGTATTTGCCCAATACCAGCTCCTGCGCAAGCCGGATACCGATGCCATTGCCGATTTGGCCATCGAAAATTTCTATGAAATGCGCGATGGGGTGGCCGATGCCAATTTTCAGAAGATGCGCCAGTTAGAGTTTCGCCTCGAAAACCATTTTGAAGATTATCACTCCAAATATTCGATGGTTACTTTTCATCCCGAAATCTCTTACGCAGAGGCACGCAGGCGAGGGAATCTCCAAAACAAAGTCCTCTACGAACTGTGTAGCCATACTGATGATATCGAAAGCTTAAATCTTGAAGAGGTATATCAAAAGATGCTCCAACAAGTATTTGTATAAAATACTCTATTGTCGTATATTTTCCATAGAAGTGGGTGCGTAAATGCGCTCTCTATGGAAAGTTGCAAAACCAAATTTACCTAAATAATTCTCCAAATGCTTATGAAACCAAATGTACTTTTTACCTTTTTGCTGATATTTTTTGGCA
>DAIQNQ010000168.1:0-1540 GCA_036788275.1 Thermonemataceae bacterium | reverse complement strand
CGTGGTGGAAATCGCCCGCGACTATGGTCTGAAAGTAGCCGCCCATGCCCACGGGGCAGAAGGGATGAAAAGAGCCATTCGTGGGGGTGTGGCCTCTATCGAGCACGGTACTTATATGGATGATGAGGTGATTGCCCTCATGAAAAAATACGGAACTTACTATGTGCCTACCATTTTGGCCGGAAAAACCGTGGCCGACTCCGCCAAAGTGCCCGGCTACTATATGGCCATTGTAGTACCCAAAGCCTTGGCTGTAGGACCGCAAATCCAAAATACCTTTGCCAAAGCTTATAAAGCAGGGGTAAAGATTGCTTTTGGCACAGATTCGGGTGTATCGGTACACGGCAAAAATGCGATGGAGTTTCAGTTTATGGTAGAAGCGGGCATGCCTGCTTTGGAGGCCATTCGTGCAGCTACGCTTTCGGCAGCCGACTTGCTGGGCATGCCAGAGCAGCTCGGACAAATAGAAAAGGGCTTTTTGGCCGACATCGTGGCCGTGGGCGAAGACCCCAGCAAAAATATCAAGACCATGATGCAAGTGCAATTTGTGATGAAAGACGGCATCATTTATAAGCAGCCTTAGGTTTTTGCCTAAGCAGAGCAATGGAGATAAAGATTTGAACCATTAAGAAGTGAAGGTGCATTAAGAAGATAATTCTTGATGCACCTTCACTTTATATTACAAGGGCTTGTTGTGAAAACCTGCTTTGCCTGATTCAAAAAGACTTGTAAAGCCTTTGAAGATAGGCCTGCATGCGGTGGGCAGCGAGGCCGTCGGTAGCATATTCAAAGAGGGAGTCGAGGAGGGAGAGCAGGCTGTCGCCGCCGCTTTCGAGCATCAGGCGCTCGTATTCGAGCTGGAAGCCTCCGTTTTTATCTAATCTTACCCCGATACCTGCTTGGTAGAGTTTGGGCGGATTTTTGACCACGCTGTCGTCTTCATTATAGATTCTGAAAGTGCGTTCGCGGAGCAGACTGTCGTAGTTGGCTGCAAAGAGCATATCGCCCAGCTTAGGTTGGCCGTAGGTATATACGCCTTGCACCTGCTTGCCAATCTCCAAAAAGCGCCTTGCTGCCAGCATGGCCAATGCCCCGCCTTGGCTATGGCCACAAAACCAAACCTTTTGCGTGGGCTTCTCGAAGCGCATCACCTGCTCCAAGAGGGGCAGCCACACTTGTTCCAAAGATTCCCAAAAGCCCTGATGCACATGCCCGTAAATGTGCGGAAATGCGCGATTGTCGAGATTACTCACCCAGTCCTCAAGGCTGCCCGCCTCTGTGCCTCGAAAGGCAATGACAAGAGCTTGCGCATTGGCGGCTACAAAAAGCTCTGTATCATAGCCCGAAGCAGGGTGAATGTCTATAAAAGCCACATCGGGAAATTGCGCGGCAAGCTTGGCCTTGATGGGGGCTTCGTCTTGATAAGCCAAGGCCGACATTTCGGCAAAGAAAATGGCATTTTGAAGTTCAAAATCTTGGGCGTGGGCATCGAAAGAGTAGTGCATAGGCAGTCAGGCCGGAAGGTACAAAGCAAAATAAA
>DAIQNQ010000167.1:0-5636 GCA_036788275.1 Thermonemataceae bacterium | reverse complement strand
TTACAAAGTTTTGAGTTTGGCCACCAGTAAAGGTGCTACGGAATGTATCTCCAGAAAGTTACTCTGGAGCTTGTGGGCATTGGGATGGGTATTGGTACTGATAATTTTCTCGAATACTTGTGCATTTTGCAACCTTTCAAGGGCATTTTGATTGAACAGCCCATGCGTAGTAATGGCATACAGTGCCTTGGCACCTGCACTTTGATAAGCTTTGGCAGCCTGTATGAGCGAGCCTCCGGTGCGAATCATATCATCGTAGATAATTACCGTCTTTCCGGCTACATCGGCACTTACGCCCGTAATCTCGGTCTTATCGCCACTCAAGCGCCGCTTAAACACAAAGGCAGCGGGTACGCCCATGTCATTGGCCAAAGACTCTACCCATTTCGCCCTGCCTGCATCGGTACAAGCCATCACAAAGGTCTCTCCTCCTACCTTGCGGGCAGCTTGTATCACTATCTCTTTGCAATACAAGTGTGTGGAGCGACTTTCGCCCTCAAAATAATGCGGCAGGCCTTCGGTATGCAAGTCTAAGAGGATAAAGTGATTGTGCGAACCGGTACGTGGAATAGATGAGAGCAGACGCGCCCTTGTTTTGGCGGTTACTACTTCACCCGTTTTTACGGCTCGCTCCATGGTGGAGTAGCCAAAGTACGGGATAATAATGGTGAGCGAGCGCGCACCGTATTGCTCGATGGCACAGGCCAAGTCATAAAGCTCTAATGTAGCGCTGTCGTCGGGCGTACCCCCCACCAGCACCACATTGCGCCCTGATACTTCTGAACATAAACGCTGGTAGCGTTCTCCATCGGGGAAGTGTTTTACTTCTACTTCTCCTGCCTCAAAATCTCCCGAGGCCAGCATTTCATTTTTAAGGTATTGATAACTTTGGGTACAAAAAAGTAGTTTCTGGCTCATATAGGCTTTTCTGAGGTTGATTTTGTTTCTTTAGAAGATTCTTCCCGAGGGGCGGGCGCTTCTTCTATTTTCACTTTTTTTACAAAGGGGGCAAGCTCATGTGCCAAGCGCTGCAAATCTTCTCTGTGCAGCCCCTCTCTGCCGGGCGCACCTTCTTCCAGAAAATACGTTGTTTGCCGACTACGAAGCCAAAGCCGAGGATAGGCTTGCTTTCGCCAGGGTTTTATAAAAAGATAATGCAGCTCTTGGTCTTCGAGTACCAAAGGCAAAGAAGAAGCCTTGGCCTCTTGCAGCAGCCCCGTTTGCAGAAAATGAAGGGTAAGAAGCTTGCGGGCAGGGTCGAATACCACCGCACTCAAGTAGCGCGTGTATAGTACCTGTATCACCAGCACTACGCCCAGCGCCACCGCCCAAATAGCCAAGAGCAATGCTTCGCCCAGCCACTCAAACAAGCCTACCAGGTACCATGCGGGCAGTATCAGCAAAGCAAAAAATGCTGTACGCAACAGGCGGGCAGTAGTAGAGGGCGGATGTGTCGGCTCGAAGCGAATCAGAAGCTCTTCCATGGGCAACAATTATTCGTAAGCACCTCTACGCGTAGGGGTGTTATTATCATGGTACTGATTGAACCAGTCTATCAAACGCTGACGGAAGCGCTCCACGCTCTCGTCGGCAATGCCAATTTCCAACATAAAAGGCTTCATTTCGTCGTAATCGGTCATCAGGTCTTCCAAATAGCCGTAGTCGCGGGCGGCATCTTCAAAGAAACGGAAAGATTCATCTATTTTCTGAGAGCAAAGGTAGATACAGCCCGCCACCAAAGAGAAATAACTCCCCTCCTCTATGCGCAAAGATTCGTCTATATAGCGACGTGCATCTTCGAGATTGTGCATCGCCAGATACACCGTTGCCAAGCGTCCGTAGTTCCACTCCGGCTCGTCGGTACTTTCTATGGCTTTGATGTGGTATTCTAAAGCTTGCGGATATTTGCCGATACGGTAGTAGCAGTAGCCGACTTTCCCCAAATTCCAACCATCGCCGGGCTGTACCTCTTCGGCTTTGAGGTGGTATTCGAGGGCGCTGGCATAATCTTGTATTTTGATATAGCACCAGCCCGTATTGCGCAAGTTCCAAGCATCGGTAGGTACCAAGCTGTGTACTTTGAGGTGGTAATCGAGGGCTTCGGGGTAGCGATGTAGCGAGGACAAGCACCAACCGATATTTTTGAGCGACCAAGGGTCATTGGGTTTTATCTTTTCACCTTTTTGATAATATTCAAGGGCATCGCTCAGGCGGCGCAGCTCGCGGTAGCAAAAGGCTATTTCTTCTACAATGCTCAAATCGCTGGGCTGGAGCTGCTCTCCTTTTTTGAGGTATTGGATGGCCTCTTCATATTTTTGCTCGGCTCGGTGGAGGCGCGCTATCTCCAATATCGTTTCTAAGCTTTCGGGCTTTTCAGCGTGTATTTTGAGCAAGGTGGGCAGGTCTTGCTGGCGGCTGGCTTCTATTACGTCTTTGTGTTGGGCGTAGTATTCGAGGGCTTGGTGCATCATGGCAAAAAAGGGCTTTTCGGGCATGCCAATCTTAGACAAAGGTTCGTAGTCTTCTGTGAAATCCTCTTGAAAAGCTTTCTCATCGGCATATTTGAGTGCGCTGCGCTGATAATAGTCGGTGGCACTTTCTTCTTGGCCTTCCAACAATGCCAAATGCCCCAAGCGCAGGAGCGTTACTTCGGAGTGTGCCAAATTGAGACTTTGTTCAAAGAGCAAGGCTGCCCTTTCGCGTTGATTTTGCAAAAGTGTATTCCAACCAAACTGCCGGATGGTCCACTCGTCGTTGGGGCGCAGGGCTATTGAGCGTGTAAAGTAGTCTTCGGCTTTTTGTAAATCTCCGATTTTGGTATAGCAATTTCCGGCATGGGCAAGGTTCCAAGCATCGCGCGGGTTTACTTTTTCAGTTTTAAGGTGATACTCCAAGGCTTTTTCATAAATTTTGATTTGGTCGTAGCACCAGCCCAAATTACCCAAATTCCACTCGTCGTTGGGTGCTAACTTTTCGGCTTTGTGCAAATACAGCAGTGCTTCGTTGGGGCGATTGACCTTGGTATAGCACCAGCCCAGATTGCTCATATTCCAGAAGTCTTGCGGGTCGAGGTCGGCGGCTTTTTTGTGATATACAATACCCAAGTCATAATTGCCGAGGCTGGAGTAGCACCAGCCGATATTGCCCATATTCCAAGCATCGCGCGGGTCGAGGTCGGCTACTTTGAGATGGTATTCCAAGGATTTTTCATAGTTGTGGAGCTGCCCATAGCAGTAGCCTATCTTGCCCAAATTCCAAGGATTGTCGGCTTCGAGCTCGTCGGAGCGGAGATGATAATTCAGGGCACTTTCAAAATTGCGCAGCTTCAAATAGCACCAGCCCGCATTGCGCAGGTTCCAGGCATCTTGCTCGCCTTCGGGGCTTCTGTCCACGCGGAGGTGGTATTCGAGAGCCTCTTGAAAGCGCCCCAAAGAAGAAAGACACCAACCGATATTTTTGAGCAGCCAGTTATCATTGGGAGCAATGGCATCAGCTTTTTTGTAGTATTCGAGGGCATTTTCCAAATCTTGCAATTCTCTAAAGCAAAAAGCCAACTGCTCCATCAAGTCTTGATGTTGGTTGTTTACCTGTTCAGCTTTTTGAAAATACTCTATGGCTTGTTCTACATTGCCTTGGTCTTTGTGATGCAGGCCTATTTCTCTGAGTGTGTCAAAATCTTGCGGATTCTGATAGTAGCGCGCCATTAGTTCATCTAAAATGCTCATATATGTTTTGATTTTATCAGGGTTAAAAGATTTTCAAGATTGTGGAAGCATCAAGCCGACATCTTGTAGATACACTCAAAAATACTACTACTTGTATCGGTCAATTATGCGCTTGTTTACCTCCTTGGCAACTTTTATAGAGAAATTTACTGCAAAGTAAAATCAATTCATTAGCTTTGAAAGAAAAAATACAAAATTGTATTCAAGGTACAATAAAAACCCAGAAGAAACAAATCCCCATGGACGGAAAACTCAAGGAAGTGCTTACGCAAATTCAAGTACATATAGAAGCATTGGCCTACGGCAAATCGCCAAAAGAACTCTACGACCCTATCCACTATATGATGTCACTGGGCGGCAAGCGCTTA
The DNA here is from genome assembly GCA_036788275.1 of Thermonemataceae bacterium. Classification (GTDB taxonomy): domain Bacteria; phylum Bacteroidota; class Bacteroidia; order Cytophagales; family Thermonemataceae; genus DAIQNQ01. The sequence goes on along the minus strand of DAIQNQ010000167.1, from coordinate 1,543 downwards.
CGTCCTTTGCTGGCCTTGTTGAGCTATCAACTCTTTCGTGCCGATTGGCAGCAGGTGGTACGTCCGGCATTGGCCATCGAGGTATTTCATAATTTTACCTTGATGCACGACGACATCATGGACAAAGCCCCGCTCCGCCGCGGGCAGGCCACCGTACACGAAAAATGGAGCGAGAGCGTGGCCATTCTCTCCGGCGATGTGATGCTGGTAAACGCTTATGAACTGCTGCTGGAGGTAGCTCCCGACAAGCTTCCTCTCCTCCTGAAAAAATTTAACCGATGCGCCGCCGAAGTATGCGAAGGCCAACAGTGGGATATGAACTTCGAGCAGCTGGCCGAGGTGAGCGAAGCCCAATATATCGAAATGATTCGCCTGAAAACTGCCGTGCTCTTAGGCTTTAGCTTAGAGATGGGCGCGCTCTTGGCCGACGCACCTGCCGAACAAGCAAACTTGCTCAAAGAGTTTGGCGATAATATGGGCATTGGCTTCCAGCTCAAAGACGACCTCCTCGACGTATATGGCGAGCAAAGCAAAGTGGGAAAACAGGTAGGCGGCGATATTATTGCCAATAAAAAAACCTATCTGCTTATCGAAGCCCTGCACCTTGCCCAAGGCGAAAGCCTCGAAAAGCTCCAATATTGGCTGGCACAGAGCACCTTCGATAAAGAGGAAAAGGTACAGGCCGTAACGGCCATTTACGATAGCCTGCAAATAAAAGAACGCACCGAGCAAAAAATTCAGCATTATTTCGACAAAGCTTTTGGCTTATTGGCACAACTCGAAGTGGACGAGGCGCAAAAACAAAACTTGCTCGACTTTGCCCATTGGCTCATCGCCCGCGAAAGCTAACCATTTCTCCTTGAGTATCCACCCAACAGTATTCTCGAAAGTATGCAAAATTCTCTTCTCGACTTTCTACAAGTTACTTATATCTTATTGGGCATCAGCTTGCTGATGAGCTTTGTGGCTTGGAACAAGCCGGCGCTCTTCCAGCGTTGGATTTTCCACCCTTATAGTATCCAAAAATACAAGCAATACGAGCGCTTTTTGAGCAGCGGTTTTATTCACGCCGACTATGCCCACCTATTTTTCAATATGTTTACACTCTACTTTTTTGGCTCAGCGGTAGAGAAATACTTTATCTACTATTTTCCTGACATGGGCTGGCTTATTTTTACGGGCTTGTACCTTTTGGGCATTATTGCGGCGGTATTGCCTACTTATTTCAAGCATCGCCATCAGGCCTATTATCGCTCGCTGGGCGCTTCGGGCGGTGTGGCAGCGGTAGTATTTTCGGGGGTGATGTTCAATCCTACGGGCAGTATTTACCTGATGCTCATTCCTATTCCCATTCCGGCTTTTTTGTTTGCAGGCTTGTATCTTTTCTATTCGGCCTATCAAGCGCGCCAAAACAATGACCAAATCAACCACGATGCCCACTTGTTTGGGGCATTGTTTGGGATTTTCTATACCGTAGCTTTTGTACCCGATTTGGCCTTGGCCTTTGTGGACAGGGTGCTGGCCTTCCGCTTGGATTGGTTTT
>DAIQNQ010000166.1:0-5714 GCA_036788275.1 Thermonemataceae bacterium | reverse complement strand
AGAGCCCATTTTTTAAATGGGTATATAGTTCTTGCTTACTGTAAAAGCAGTGAAAATCGCTGTACAAAGTGCTGCTCTCAGCCCAAGCCTTGAGGGCTTACCTTTTGTGGTGCTTCTTTGGCTCTTTCCTAAGGCTGATACCAGCTATGCCTATTGCCAAAACACTTCAGGTTGAATATAGAAAACCGTATCTATAAAATAAAGAAGCTCTTTTTGGGTAAGCACATTTTCATCATGTAAGTCTTCTAAAATAACCCCCAAATAAGGATGATAATAGTCATGGTTTTTAGTATTTTCAAAACCATTATTGTTTAAAAACAATTTTACTTGCTGTAAATCAGTAAGCGCATCAGCTTTCACAAAGCTTTGCTCCACCACGGCAAAAAACTGATTTTCTTTGTGATAAAAGCCTAAGAATTGATAGCTTGTATCAGCAAAAAAGTAATTATGTAAGAGAAGATTATGAAAGTAATCTTCCCAAGATGCATAATAAATCGCATCATTGAGCTTTATTACGTGCCGTCCGTCTCTAATAAACACTTTTTGCTCTGCTCCTTCGGAAATATAACTCTTCTCATCTACGTCATTATACAGAAGACTCATTTTGTGAGCATAAGCTATTAAGCTTTTTGTTTCTTCTGCTTTGTTTTGGTGTTTTCCTTCAGCCATTGGGCTTGCTCTTTGGCTTGTTCTAAGGTAATCGGCAACTGCTTGGATAGTTGCTTCAGACCTATCAATGCTCTTTCCCGAAATGATATTTTGTAATTCATATTTGACTGATTGTATTTGCATTCCTTTTGTTTCAATACGATTTTCAAAGATAGCATTTTTTTATAACAACAAAAGAGGCTGCCTGAAAAAGCAGCCTCTTTTGTGTATCTGTAAATTTGCGGAATGGACGGGACTCGAACCCGCGACCTCCTGCGTGACAGGCAGGCATTCTAACCAGCTGAACTACCACTCCGTATTTTGGTGATGCAAATATAGAGTTTTGCTAATTTGTCTCCAAACAAAGCGGACAATATTTTGCGAAATATTTTCTAAAAAGCTTATTTTTTGTTGGTTAAAACAAAAGTCAAAGTACCCTTCGCACGAGCATCTACCTTGTCGCCCTTCTTTTCGAGGCAATTTTCTATTTGGTTTTGCACTGCCTTTTCGTAGAGCTTCACTACCGCAGGACTTACATTGGCCTCTCGCAGACTCAATCCGGCCAAATAACCTTGGTCATCTATTTCTACATTAAAAACAATGCGTCCTGTTTCACCGGAGCGGTCATTTACGGCGATATTGCAGTTGAGTCGCCAGCCTTTCACACTGAAGGGGTCTGTGCCACCTTGCCCGCCGCTGCTGTACAAGCCGCGGCCATCGGGACTTCCTTCCTCTTTGCCTTTGGAGCCGTCCTTGCCGTCGTCACCTTTGCCATCGCCTTGCATCAGGGCCTTGTCATTGGTTTTCTTGCCGTCGTCTTTGGTATTTTGCGGCTTTTCGGTAGTTTTTTGGGTGCTCTCTTTGGTTTTGGTCGGCTTGGTTTCGGTTTTAGGCTTTTCTTGCTTTTTTTCTTCTACTACGGGAATCGCCTCCGGGCTTTCGTTTTGGGTAGGATTGGCCTCTTCTTGAGGTGGCGGATTGCTTTCTTCCGCTTTGCTTTCTTGTGTTCTTTGCAAGGAAGCAGCGGCATCACTCAGGTCGGGCATACTGCCTCGGCCTTCATCGGCATTGCCCAAGGCCAGCTCAATGCCCAAATCGGGTGGAGGCGGGTCAGGCGGCAGCCATGCAAAAGTAAAGATAAAAGCCAGCACCAAAGCAATATGCAAGAGCAGGGAGACAATCAGCCCCACTCTACGGTTACGTTTCTCTTCTGATGACAACTTCGCGGACATAACAGATATATAACTTTGATTTTAAAATTTATAGTTTTGGGAGGCACTAAGCTCTCACTTTGCTTTGCAAATACCTTGCTAAGATGCAAGAAGCTTTTGTTTAGTTTTCGGGTTTGGTAGCAACGGTTACTTTGGCATTGAGCGCATTGGCCATTCCTGCTACCTCTACGAGGTGTTCGGTGGCTACGGCTTTGTCTATATACAAAATCACGGCACCTTCTTTTTCTACGGCAGTACCCAAAGCAATGCGCAGCTGCGCTTCCAATTCGTTTTTGGGGGTGAGTGTTCCATTGATAAAATAGCGCAAGTCTTTGGTGATGGTTACATTTACCTTTTGCATCTCAATCTTAGCACTTTTGCTCGAAGGCTGGCTGATAGGCACGCCCGAAGGGGTAACCGCCGAGGAGGTAAGCATAAAAAAGATAAGCAAGAGAAAAATCACATCTGTCATGGAGGAGAGGCTAAAGTTAGCGTCCACCTTATTTTTAGATTCTATGGCCATAAGCGATTTTAGCGATTAGGTTCTTGGAGCAAGTCTATAAAATTGACAGAAGTATATTCCATCGAGTGTACCACCTTTTGAATGCGCGTTACGAGGTAGTTGTAGGCCAGATAAGCTACCAAGCCCACGGCCAAGCCGGCAGCGGTGGTAATCATGGCCTCATAAATCCCCGTAGAGAGGTCGCTGGGCGTTACTTGTCCGCGTATCTGGGCAATGTTCATAAAAGCCTGAATCATCCCCGTAACCGTGCCCAAAAAGCCTATCATGGGGGCAGCACCGGCGGCAGTAGCCAAGATAGAGATATTTTTTTCGAGGCGGTAGAGTTCTATTTTGCCTACATTTTCGATGGAGGCTTCAATATTTTTGAGCGGGCTGCCAATACGAGAGATGCCTTTTTCTACCATACGAGCAATAGGCGTATTTTCGCGGGCGCAAAGGCTGCGAGCCCCCATAATATCACCATTCATGACCAGTATTTTGATTTGGTCCATAAAAGACTGGGGTGTTTTGGAAGCAGCCCGTATCACTAAGATTTTTTCAAGAAAAATATAAATGGTAATGACCGACAGCAAGGCAATAGGAAGCATAATCCAACCGCCTTTGAGCAAGAGGTCGAAGAGGCTGAGGGCTTGTTGGCCTCCACCCGAAGTATCGGTAGCGAGAGAGTCTAATACCGTATTGGTATCTACTTGTAGAAAAAGCATATATGGTTTAAGAATTAATGGTTTTGAGCATTATCAATAGCTAAGTACCCAAATATCAGCCCCAAACTTACCACGCAAGCTATTGGCCTTGCTTTCGGCTTCGGCTTCGGAGCCATAAGCATCGTAAGCAACACGGTAACGCTGCTGACCATTGAAAGGAGCAATAATTTTGAGGTTATTTTCGCCTTTATTGCGAAGTTCTTGGGCAAAATTATTGGCATTTTGGCGTGTGGAGAAGCTTCCCAAAATAATGTAGTAGCGATTGGTGCGACTGCTGACGAGCTCCGTACCGGTGCTGTTATTAGCGGTGCTGTTGTTATTCTGCTGGGTAGGTACTGTGCTTTCTGCCTTTTGGGTGGTGGTATTCTCTTTTTTATCTGTGTAAATACTCCCTGTATTTTCGGCTTGAGTAGTCGTATTTTGTTGGTCAGTTGTATTGCTTTGTTCTGTTTCAGCAGTATTTTGCGGCTCCTCGTCATCATCAACATTCACTTTGCCTTGTGCATCTACCACATTGACATCCGTTTGGTCAAATTTGGGCGGCGCATCAATATCCACCTGCGAGCTGGAGGTAAAATATTTGAAAGGATTGAGGTTGTCGTTTACAAAAAGTACCAAACCTACCCAAGTGGCTACCAGCGCCAAAGAACCGATGGCAATAGCCGAACCCAAGCTTACCTTGCGAGCGGGCTGCGCAGTGGGGAGCGGCTTTTTCTGCTCAGTTTTGTTCTTTTTAACTTTCTTATTGGCTGCTTGCTGTGCATTCAGCTCTTCTTTACTTCTTTCGATGGGCTTGGCAAATATCTCAGGCAATCCGAAACTCTCTTCCCAGAGTACGGCTTCTTTGTTTTGCTTAAACTCTATTTGGTCTTCGTGGAGCAGCTGAAAGTCGCCCAAGCCATCTATCACATACTTTTTATGAATGCCCAGATTTATTTTAAGCGTAGATACAAACTGTTTTACTTCTTCTTCAGCTTCCACTTTGCTGATGCTCATTCTTTTGGAAATTTCTTTCTCAAAAAGTCCATTCGACATTTTGAGGGCAGCATTGAAGTTCAATAATTTACTGGGAGGCGTAAACGAATGGCTCACCGGATGTACCTCTGCATGAGCATAAGTGGCAGAGAAAGTACCCAAATCAGGAATAATGACTTCGTCTTTTTGTCGTAAAAGCGCAGCAAGGTGTTGTGCTACCATAGCAGGTTCAGTTTAAGTTCTTGTATTTCAGAATGAATAAGTAAGGCCTATCAAAAAGTTCGCCCCTCTGACGGGGTAGTACAAATATCTTTGATAGTTTTGAGAAAGCAAGTTATTTCCAGCCAAAAATGCGGAAAATTTTTCTAAAAACCAATAGTCGGCCTTGAGGCTCAGGTCAAAAATGGTGGGCAAAGTCTGCCTTTCGCCCGATACAAAGTTTTGCGTTTCTATCCCTCCCAAAGCTTGAATATCAGCATTCAAGAAAAGCTTGTTTTGCCAATGGTAGGTACTGAGCAAATTGAGCGTCCAAGTGGGGCGATGCCAAGCGGCCTCTTGGCTCTCGGCTTCAAATACGTAATTGAAAAACTGTGCCTGCAATTTGCTACGCCACTGCTCCGAGATACTCACTTGCAGTTCGGTATTGAGGTGCAAAAGGCTGGTGCTTTCGGTATTGTAAATCACCTGAAAGCGGCTGGTATCGGGCACGGCATTGATAAAAAAGTGCATATTGCGCAGGCTGGCATAAGAGGCCTGTGCCGAGAAGTTTACCTGCGGACTGATATTGCCTCGAATCCCCCCATAAAACTCCAGCGGCTTGTCGGTATTGAGCAGGGCGATTCCCTGTCCCATCCAAAAGTTTTCTCTGGCCATTTGGCGGTAAGTATTGCGCTGCATATCGCCCTGCAAACCTGCAAAAAGTGTAAAATCATAAGCCACCCGATAAGAAAGCTCTATCTGCGGATAAAAATTGGCTTGGCGCAAGGCGCTGCTGCTGTCGTTTTGATACACAAAGCGCCCGCCCAGCTGCGCTATGAAATCGCCCTGACGGAAGGTATAAGCCGCACCCAAGCCCACAAAGCTACGCCCCTGCTTGCCGGCAGCTTGCTGGTACTGCATCAAATAGGCTTCGGCACCGACGCGAAACTGGTGTTGCTCGCTGAGCTTATAGGCTATTTCCAAGGGAATTTCCAACTGGCTCTCACGCACCTCCAAGGCATCGCTGAAATAGCGCCCGCCCAGCTGTGCCTTCCAATAAAAAGGACTTTTGGTATCGGTACTGCTCAGCTTTGTATATACGGCCAAATCATTAAAAACCTGCCTGCGCTCCTCCAAGCTGGTGAGTGGGGCTGTTTCGGGCTGAAAACCATAAAAATAAAAGCGATTGCGCTCATATTCGAGGCGGGCTTCGGCCACAAAGCTTTCGGCTTGATACTTCAAGCCGCCCTCCACGATATTATCCATCGTCGCCGAAAACTCATCATTGACAGCCCCACGCTGCGAAGAAAGATGGCGCAGGCGGGCATCATATTGCCAAGTGCCCTCTTGTGCGCCCGTCAGGAAAAGCTCTGCATAAGGGGTGGTGTAATTGCCAAATCCGGCTTTTACATAATTGGGCAACCCTTCTTTGAGGGGGCTGATGCGCATATTTAC
>DAIQNQ010000165.1:0-5729 GCA_036788275.1 Thermonemataceae bacterium | reverse complement strand
ACACACAAAGATTCATAAAAAAACATAAAAAAATACAAGTCGAAGATTAAAAATTATTAACTTTGCAGCCAAGTTTCGCAATTTAACCTTAGTTAAAGATTTAAACTCTCCTATAATGCAAGAAATTGGTAAGAAGCCGAGCACCAACGGTTTGGAAGTGCTGGGCATCCATCAAGTAGCCACCGCCTACTGGAACCTCTCGCCTGCCGAACTCGTAGAGCATGCGCTTCAAAATAAAGAAGGTGTGTTGGCTGCCAATGGGGCACTGATGTGCGATACAGGCAAGTTTACGGGGCGCTCTCCGAAGGATAAGTTTACCGTAAAAGATGAAAAAACAGCAGATTCGGTATGGTGGGGCGATATTAACATTCCTTTCAGCCCGGAGCAGTTCGATGCGCTGCACCAAAAAATGGTCAAGTTCTTAGAAAATAAAAACGTGTATGTACGCGATGCCTATGCCGGAGCCGACCCCGACTACCGCCTCAGCCTCCGCGTGGTAAATACCCGCGCTTGGCACAATCTCTTCTGCAACAACCTCTTCTTGCGCCCACAAGCCGAGGAGCTGACTTCTTTCGTGCCCAATTTTACGATTTTGAATATCCCCGAATTTGAGGCCGACCCTGCCACTGATGGCACACGCCAAGGCAACTTTGCGGTAATCAATTTCAGTAAAAGAATGATTTTGATTGGTGGCACAGGCTATGCCGGAGAAATGAAGAAAGGTATCTTTACGGTACTGAACTACATTCTCCCCCACGAGAAAAACACCCTCTCGATGCACTGCTCGGCCAATATCGGCGCAGAAGGTGACACTTCTATCTTTTTCGGACTTTCGGGCACAGGCAAAACTACGCTTTCTGCCGACCCACATCGCGGCCTGATTGGCGACGATGAGCACGGCTGGACAGACAAGGGTGTCTTCAACTTTGAAGGAGGCTGTTATGCCAAGGTGATTAACATCAGCCACGATACAGAACCTCAAATCTGGGATGCCATTAAGTTTGGGGCGATTCTGGAAAATACCCGCTTTGTCGAAGGCACACGCACGCCCGATTATAGCAATGTGAGTGTTACAGAAAATACGCGCACGGCTTATCCTATTGATTTTATCAACAATGCGGTAGAGCCTTCTTTGGGAGGTGTACCCAAAAACATCTTCTTCCTTACCGCCGATGCTTTTGGCGTATTACCGCCTATCTCGAAGCTCAGCCCGGCACAAGCCATGTACCACTTTATCTCGGGCTATACGGCCAAGGTAGCAGGTACAGAAATGGGCGTAACAGAGCCTCAGACTACTTTCTCGGCTTGCTTCGGGGCGGCTTTCTTGCCTTTGCACCCTACCAAATATGCGGAGCTGCTCGGCAAAAAAATGCAGGAAAATAAGGTAAATGTATGGTTGATTAATACCGGCTGGACGGGTGGCCCTTACGGTATTGGCTCTCGCATGAAGCTCAAATACACTCGCGCCATGCTTACTGCTGCTATGGAAGGCAAGCTTGACAATGTAGAGTACCGCCAGCATGCTGTATTTGGTGTGGCTATTCCGCAGACTTGTCCTGAAGTACCTTCGGAGGTACTCAACCCACGCAGCACTTGGGCCGACAAGGAAGCTTATGATGCCAAAGCCAATCAATTGGCCAAGGAGTTTGTCAAAAACTTTGAGAAATACGCTTCTTTTGCCAATGAGGAAATCCTCAGCGGTGCACCCAAAGTAGTATCCGAAGCAAACTAAGCTTGCTTTACTTATATAAAAAAGCCCTTGAGAGCAATTTCAAGGGCTTTTTTGTGGGCTTTGGTATTTTATTTCTTCTTCAAATCGCGCAGCAGCTTGTTGGCAAAAACAAAAGCGCGCAGCTCGGGTACTTCGGCATCAAAAATATTTTCGTTGTTGCCCTCCCATTTCTTTTCGCCTTGGTACAAAAACATAATGTAGTCGCCAATCTCAATTACGGAGTTCATATCGTGCGTTACTACGATGGTGGTGGTATTGTACTCTACGGTAATTTCCTTGATGAGATTGTCTATCGTGATAGAAGTGAGCGGGTCTAAGCCGGAGTTGGGTTCATCACAAAAAAGATACTTGGAGTTGAGCACAATGGCTCGGGCGATGCCCACACGCTTTTTCATGCCGCCGCTGATTTCGGAAGGCATGCGCTTGGCAGCTTGCTCCAACTCCACGCGCTTCAGGCAGCTATGTACACGGTCTAATTTTTCGCTTCTCGACATTCCCTTGGCAAGCATATCGAGCGGAAACATCACGTTTTCCTCTACCGTTTTAGAGTCGAATAAAGCGCCTCCTTGGAAAAGCATGCCGATTTCTTGGCGTATTTCGCGCTTCAGGTCAATATCGCCATTGGTAAAATCGCGTCCATTAAACAAGGCCTCCCCCTGCTCCGGATGCACCAAACCCACAATACATTTCAGAAGTACGCTTTTGCCCGTGCCGCTACCTCCAATAATCAGGTTGGTTTTGCCTTGCTCAAAGACCCCATCAATGCCCTTGAGTACGGCGCGCCCCTCAAAAGCCTTGTGTATATTGCGTACTTCTATCATACCTGCGTATTTTTAATTTGATGCTGTATATTACAAAATCTCTCGAATATCCTCCAAGATTTTTTGTGCCAACTTCTCGGCTTTGCTCTCGGTATCAGCTTCTGCATAAATGCGAATAATCGGCTCTGTATTCGACTTGCGCAGGTGTATCCAAGTATTTTCGATGACAATCTTCACGCCGTCTATGGTATTGATGGGATAGCGAGCATACTTTTGCTGTATGGCTTGGAGGATTTTCTCTGTCATTTCCTGAGAAGGCAGCTCTATCTTATTTTTGGAGATAAAATAATTGGGATAGGTAGCCCTGAGCAAAGAAACTGACTTTCCAAACTTGGCCAAATGGCTCAAAAAGAGGGCGATGCCTACCAAGGCATCACGTCCATAATGGAGCTTGGGATAAATAATTCCCCCATTGCCTTCGCCCCCAATGGTCGCTTCATTGATTTTCATGGCCTTTACCACGTTCACTTCTCCTACGGCAGCGGCCACGTACTTTTGTCCGGCTTTTTCGGTGATGTCTTTGAGGGCTTGGGTAGAAGAAAGGTTAGAAACCGTTGCGCCCGGCTCGTATTTGAGCACATAGTCGGCCACCGCCACCAAGGTATATTCTTCACCAAAGGGGCTACCATCTTCACAGATAAGCGCCAGCCTGTCCACATCGGGGTCTACCACAATGCCCAAATCGTAACCTCCGTGGCTCACCTCTTTGGCGAAGTGTACCAAGTTTTCGGGCAGCGGCTCTGGGTTGTGCGGAAAATGCCCCGTGGGCTCACAATAAAACTCCCCTACTTGCGCCACACCCAGCGCCTTGAGCAAGGGCGGCAGCGCCAAGCCTCCAGTGGAGTTTACAGCATCAATGGCTATTTTGAAGCCCCTTGCTTTGATGGCAGCTACGTCCACCAAAGGCAGGGCCAGTATTTTTTCGATATGCTTTTCGATATAGCCTTCTTTGTAGGTATAAGTCCCCAGCTGCTTTACTTCTGCAAAGACATAGCTTTCATCAGCGGCGATTTGGAGGACTTGTTCACCCTCTTTGGCAGAGATAAACTCGCCTTTGTCGTTGAGCAGCTTCAAGGCATTCCATTGAATAGGATTGTGGCTGGCGGTAAGGATAATACCTCCGGCGGCGGCCTCTTCGGGTACGGCCAACTCCACGGTGGGCGTGGTAGAAAGCCCCAAGTCCACCACCTCCATACCCAAAGCCTGCAAGGTAGCTGCTACCAGCTGGCTGACCATCGCGCCTGAGATACGGGCATCGCGCCCTATTACCACCTTATTTTTTCCGGTAGTAAGCTTGAGCCAATAGCCAAAAGAAGATGTATATTTTACAATGTCTAAGGGAGTGAGTGCTTCGCCTGCTTTGCCGCCAATAGTACCTCTGATACCTGAGATAGACTTAATGAGTGTCACTTTGTTTGGGAGTTAGTATGAAAAATAATGTACAAAACTAAGGCTTTTTGGAAAGCACAACAAGGCATTGCACACAAAATTCACAACAAAGCCAAGATAAAACTTGGCTTTGTTGTATTAAAAAATATGATTATGCTTTGATAGAAGGCAAAGTAGCCAGCTCTTGGCTGCTCTCCTTGTTGGGGCAATCGCTTACGGGCTTTCCACAAAATCCGCAATTAGCACCTTCTTTTTGGAGAAAAGGACTTTGTGAGGCACAAGTACCTTTAAACTCGCCGTCTTTCAAAAATACCAAACGAACACCTACAAAAACAAAAAACAAAGCCAAAACGAGTACCGACAACAAGACTGTGAGCATAACCGGAAAAATATTGTTGTGAAAAATGCTGATAAGAATTTGAGCTACAAACTTAGAAACAAGTGTATATATACAAAAGTTTCGGCCAAGGCAATGAGCAGAAACTATTATTTTATTTTGTACTTTATTCTGATATACTTATTTTTACAAGCTAATATCCAAAATATCAACACTTTATTTCAAATCTATGAATTTTATACAAATATGCTTTTAATTTATCATTTAATATTTGCCTCATGAAACAAAACTACCTTTTGTATGTACTTATGTACTGCTTGCTTGGGCTGCCCTTGTATGGACAGGTGAAGCAAAAAGACGAAAAATTCGGCTCTCAGAAGAAAGAAGTAGCTGTTTTTGGTCAGAAAGCACTTGAAAGTGCTGAACGCTGTGGCTCCACGCAATATGAGATGGAACTGCGCGCACGTTACCCGCAAATGGGCAAAGCAGAGGAGTTTGAGCAATGGATCAGCGTGAAAAATGCCGAAAGAAAAAGTAAACCTATCGCCCAACGCACAGGTACTATCAAAATCCCTGTAATTGTACATATCATTCATAATAATGGCGAGACCATCGGCGTAGGACGCAACCTTCCTGCCGAGCAGGTATATTCACAGATTCGCGTACTCAATGAGGATTTTCAACGTACTAATACTGATAGAGCCAATACACCTACCCTTTTTACAGGCGTAGCTGCCAGTATGGACATTGAGTTTGTATTGGCTACGCGCCGCCCTGATGGCACACCTCTGGCGGAACCGGGCATCAACCGTGTAAACGGACAAGCTCTCTTTGGCAAAACCACTTGGGGCGGAGGCAACCCCAGCGCCGCCGACAGCGATGTAAACACCCAGCTCAAGCCCAATACCATCTTCGACCCTACGAAGTATTATAACATGTGGTCGGTACAGTTTGGAAGTGCTGGTCTATTAGGCTTTGCGCAATTTCCTGAAGCGAGTACCTTGGAGGGTATATCTCCCGGAGGCAGCGGTACTGCCCAAACCGACGGGGTGGTGATGAACTACCGCGCCTTTGGTACTAATTATGATGCAAATGGCGCAAAAATATACAATTTCGATTTGCTTGGCAGCTTCGACAGAGGCCGCACCACTACCCACGAAGTAGGCCACGGATTCGGCCTGCGCCATATCTGGGGAGATGGAGGTTGCGCCGTAGATGACTTCTGTGCCGATACGCCACAGGCAGGCACTTCCAATACCACAGGCAACCCTTGTACTTTCCCCGGTCCTAATACTTGTACAGAAAGCAATTGGAATGATACAGGAGCTGATGCGCCGGATATGTTTCAAAACTATATGGATTATTCGGACGATGTGTGTATGAATCTCTTCACTGCCGACCAGGTATCTCGTATGGAAACAGTGCTAGCCAATTCGCCCAGAAGAAAAGA
>DAIQNQ010000164.1:0-5738 GCA_036788275.1 Thermonemataceae bacterium | reverse complement strand
AGCTTAAAGCCAATCGGAATACTCATTTTTACACGCACAGGCTTGTGGCGCTGCTTGCCGGGCTTCCATTTGGGAGCGCTTTTGAGTACACGTTCCGCTTCTTCGTCACAACCGCCGCCGATGCCGCGTGTTACTTTTACATCAGTAAGGCTACCGTCGCGCTCTACCACAAAAGATACGAACACTTTTCCTTGGATGTTCTGTCTTCTGGCTTGGCTGGGGTATTTTAAGTTTTTTGCTACATATTTGTAAAAAGCATCGAAGCCACCTTCGGGCTCAGGCTGCTCTTCAGCAAAAGTAAATACTTGGTTTACGTCTTCTACCGGAGCAGAGTTAATGATGGGCACATCACCAGTAGGTGCATCTATGGGAGAAGAGATTACCGGAGCATCTTCTTGCTTAGTCATTTCTACTTCTTTCTTGATTTCTTTCTCGTCAGGTACCTCCTTTAGTTCAGGCTCTTGTACTACTGGGGTAGGGGGAGGTGGTACGAATACGGTAGGGGGAATTTCGGGAAGCGCTTCTTGGTCGCGCATAATCATTACCGCTTCTTGATTGTCTGTATCTTCTTCGTCGTAGCTTTTCCACTCAAAGGCAGTGATAATGAGAACCAAGGCTAGCACCAGCCCTGCTGTCCAATATACCGGCATTTGTTTAAAGGTATCAATCTCCGGATTTTTCTTGATTTCCATAGTACTGTGTGTTTAGTTTCAAAAGGGTTGTGCGACAAAAATAAAACCAATAGGTGTCAAAACTACTATTTTTATTTGTATTTTAAAAAAATACCAACAAAAATGTTTGTGCTTTTAGGCTTAAAGCAAGCATTTATGGTGATTTTGCCGAAATATCCTATATTTTCAGAAATATCAAGGAAGTGTATGTTTTTAGGCAAGGACTTTTTAAATTGAGCTTTCTTTCAAATAAACTTCTTCTTTTAGGGCTGTGCTACTTATGCTGACTCGCTTCTGGACTTCCTTCTTTCTTACCAAGCGCCTCTTCTGGATTCTGGCTGCCTTGGTTTTGTTGTTTGTGCTTGCCTTTTTTTATGCACCCTTGTTGGGCATTGCCCAAGTAGTATTTTGGGCTTTGCTCTTGCTGTTGCTTATAGACTTTCTGTTTTTGTATGGGCAGGGCAATGGCCTAAAGGCATCGCGCGAGATGGGTGAAAAGCTCTCCAATGGCGATGAAAATGATATTTTTATTAATTTGGAGAATGCTTCTGCCCAAAGACTTTGGGCGGAAGTAGTGGACGAGCTTCCGGCACAATTCCAACGCCGAGATTTCTCGATGCCGGTGGCGCTCCCTGCGGCTTCTCGCCTGAAGCTGCGCTACACCTTGCGCCCCGTAAAGCGTGGTGAGTATGCCTTTGGTGCTTTGCGTGTATTTGTACGCTCTGTGCTTGGTTTGGTATGCAGGCGATACAGCTTCGAGCAGCAGGGCAAGGTGGTGCCTGTATATCCTGCTTTTCTGCAAATGCGCAAATACGAGCTGTTGGCCATTTCTAACCGGCTTACGGAGTATGGTATCAAGAAAATCAGAAAGGTAGGGCACAATTTGGAGTTTGAGCAAATCAAAGACTATGTAATCGGCGATGATATACGCACCATCAATTGGAAGGCTACTGCCCGACGCAATAGCTTGATGGTCAATCACTACCAAGACGAAAGGGCACAGCAAGTATATAGCATCATAGACAAAGGTCGCAGCATGCGTATGCCCTTCGAGCAAATGAGCTTGTTGGATTATGCCATCAATGCCAGCTTGGTGATTTCCAAAATAGCCCTGCTCAAAGATGACAAGGCGGGTTTAATTGCTTTTAACAACCGCATCAGTGCTTTTGTACCTGCCTCTCGCGTGAGTCGCCAGATGAATACCATTCTTCAGACACTCTATCATCAGAAAAGTGCCTACAAGGAGTCAGACTTAGAGAAACTCTATATCCATGTCAAAAACCGTATTGCTCAGAGAAGTTTACTGCTTCTTTATACCAACTTTGAGTCGCTGTCGTCTATGCGACGGCAGTTGCCTTATTTTAGGCGCTTGGCAGGGCAGCATCTTTTGGTGGTGATATTGTTTGAAAATACAGAACTGCAACAACGGAGTACTGTATTGGCCGAAGACTTGGAAGAAGTATATATTCAGACCATTGCCCAAAATATGATTTACGAAAAACAGCTTATTGCCAAGGAGTTGATGCAATATGGCATTCATAGCATCGTAACAACGCCGAAAGCACTCACCGTCAATACTATCAATAAATACTTGGAACTTAAAGCCAGAGGATTAGTGTGATTTGGCTGCGTCTTTTTTGATAAGTTTTTCCATCCAGTTGTGGATGAGCTCGCTCACCAGAGGATTGTAGGGTGCTTTCTGCTCGCCATCTATTCTTTTGCGCATGCCGTGGTCGGTGTGTTTTACTTCGAGAAAAGTACCTTTTTGGTGGCCTGCTTGGTTTACTATTTTTACGATCAATTCGTGTTCTCTGCGATTGCTCGCCCAATCTTCTTCGCCCCAAAGTGCTAATAGATGCCCTTCATACTGTTTCCAGTTGCGAGCGATGTTGGTGCGCGTAAGCTGCGCCCAATAGCGGTCTGTTTTAAACTGAAACTTCCCAAGGTACTGCTCACATTCAGGTTTTTCTTCGAGCACCTCGTCCAAACTATTTTGCTTGATGAAGTATTCCACGCTGCACTCAGTGAGGTCGCGGATGGCTTCTTCGATGGCATCGGCCTCTACTTCTTTCATTTCGAGCTGTTTGCGACGAGAATCTATCAGGTACTCTACCCAATTGGTACCGATAGTACCATATACCACAATGCCTTTGGCGAGGTTTTCTTTGGCGATAATCGGGGCTATTACGCCGCCAATACTGTGGGCTACAATAAAGATATTGTCCTTATCCACACCCTCTAAGCTACGAAGATGCTGCAGCGCAGCTTCAAAAAGCTTTACTTCTGTATCGAAATCGCTATTGGCACAAGGGATGCCCTTGCTATCGCCTACACCCGATTTGTCTATACGCAGCGTAACAAAATCGCGGCGGGTGAGGTAGTGTACGATTTGGGTATGCCCATAGGTGGTATCGAAGGGAGTATCAAGAGAGTAGCAGCCTGCTCCTTGAATGATTAGGACTGCGGGAAACTTGCCTTTTTTGGCAGGACGCGTAATGAGTGTGCGCAATACTTGCTCTTGCAGCTTCATTTCGCCATATTCTAAGTTGAAGTCTTGATAACGTTCTTTGGGCAACTCTTGTAGCTTTCCTGAAAAGCTAAGGGCTTGGTTGTTGCGCAATACGCTTACACGAATAGACTGCTGCACTGCAAATTTGCGAAGACTTTGGTTGAGTTCGGTGTCGTTTTGTACGCTGTCTTCGCCTATTTTGATGATGATGTCGCCTTCTTTCACGCCCATTTTCTGTGCCGTAGAGCCTTTGTACACGCGACTCACCGTCAGTCCTTCGCGGTAGTTAATGTCCACCCCCAAGTAGCCTCTTCTTTCTAAACCTTGTGCCTGAGTGCTTTGGTACAAGCTGAAGCAGAGCCAAAGGGACAATAGTACTGTTTGTCTGAAAAACATATTGATTTGCAAAATTCTCATCTGTTTCAGAACGTTCTGTGCAATACAATATTGCATCACTTTTGCAAAATCTCTCAGAGTTGTGCCTTCACCTCGGTTTGGGCGGCTCGGCGGGCAGGTAAATGCGAAATAGCCAAGCTGATAAGTACTACCACGGCTACCACGATGGCCACATCAAAAAGGCGCAGCTCTACGGGATAGGCATCAACAATAGAGTACTGCATTCCCATAGACACCAAGCCGAAATAATCTTGCAAAAGCACGATGCCGCAGCCCGCCAACAGCCCCAGAGCAGCCCCCACAAAAGTAACCCAAGCGCCTTCTTTCAAAAATATCCAATATACAAAGGCTTTGGAAGCGCCCATAGCCTTAAGCATGGCAATGTCTTTTTGCTTTTCGATGGCCAACATCGAAAGGGCGAAGAAGGTATTGAGCGAAGCGATGGCCAATACAAAGGAAAGCGTGAGATAAGCGAAGAGTTTTTCTATTTTGATGGCGCGCAGTACGCTGGCTTGTTGTTGTTCTTGATTTTCTACACGAAAGCCCTCACCCAAGTGCTTTTGAAGAGCTTTTTGGAGCTTTGGTAAGGAGTAGCCCTCTTGGGCTTTTATTTCCAAAAAGCTGCGCTCCTGCGCATAGTCCATCAGGCTTTGGGCAAAAGAAAGCGGTACAATGACCATCTTCTGGTCGTGTTCATATTCTACACTGAATACCCCACTTATTTGCAGGTTGGCGCGGCGAATATCTTTTTCTGACATAGTGATTTTCTGTCGGCGCTGCGGATACCATATTTCCAAAGAAGCATAAAAATCGGCCAAGTTTACAGAAAGTACATCTGCTACGCCATAGCCTATCACGGCACGGGGCAGGCTGTCTTCTTCCAATACGAAGCGCCCCCCCAGCAAGGTGGCCGGAAGCCTGCTCTGCTCCATAAAGTTTTTGCTTACGCCCTTGATTTTTCCTACCATCTGCGCCTCCTTGTAGCGCAATACGGCATCATCTTCAATGACCTCACTCACAAAAGCGATTCCGGGTACTTGTTGCAAAGAGGCAGCCAGCGCTGCATCATATATAAAGGTTTTACCTTGTACAGGACTGATTTTAAGCTCAGGATTGAAAAGGTTGTATTGCTTGCGGATGAGTGTTTCCAAGCCATTGAACACCGAAAGGATAATAATGATGGCAGCCACTCCCACGGCCACTCCCAACATTGAGATAATGGCGATGATATTGATAAACATCCTCTTGTTGGTAGAGAAAAAGTATCTTCTTGCAATTTTGCCGGAGAGGTTCAAGGGTAACGAGGTCTTTAAAGTAGAGGCTTTGAAACAGGTTTGTAAAATTAGATGATTTTTTGAATTTGGAGGAGATAAAAATCAAAAAATCCTTTGTAGTCAGCCATTAGCGAAAAAATCGGTGATGGCCGTACAAATAATATCTTGGGCGGCCTCGCTCAGCTCGTAAAAAAGGGGGAGGCGAAGCAGGCGCTCAGCATAAGCGGTAGCTTGTGGCAGGGGGCGGCCATCGTGCCGAGGGGCATAATAAGGGGAGGCATGGAGGGGCAGATAATGCGAAATGGCCAAAATGCCCTTGTCGAGTAAGTATTGGCGGAGCACCTCGCGTGTGTCGGCCTCTTGACACAAGAGAAAAAACATGTGGGCATTGCCTGTGGCATAGAGCGGATTTTGGATAATTTGTATTGTCGGATTTTGCAAAAAGGCTTGCTGGTAGCCCTCCCAAAGCGATTTTCTGCGTGTTTGGATTTGCTCCAAGCATTCCAGCTGTGCATAGAGAAAGGCGGCGGTGATTTCGGAGGGCAGAAAAGAAGAGCCAATATCCAACCACTCGTAGCGGCTTACTTCCTGTCTGAAAAAAGCCCGCCGGTTCGTGCCTTTTTCCCAAATGATTTCTGCCCGCTCGATGAACTGCTCATCATTGATGACCAACATACCGCCTTCGCCCGCAATGATGTTTTTGGTTTCGTGAAAAGAAAAAGCTGCCAAATGGCCAATACTGCCCAAAGGTTTTCCTTTATAATAGCTGTCAATGGCTTGGGCGGCATCTTCTACCACAAACAAATTGTATTTTTGTGCCAAAGCCATCACCTTGTCCATATCGCAGGCCATCCCCGCATAATGTACCACCACAAGGGCTTTGGTACG
>DAIQNQ010000163.1:3639-5796 GCA_036788275.1 Thermonemataceae bacterium | reverse complement strand
TGTATTAGAATGCTAAAATTTATTTCAGGTTTTTCACGCCCATATTCCAAAGTGTAAAAGCCCAAATATCCACCCATTCGTCTATCTGTTTGGCTACGGGCTTTCCGGCACCGTGTCCGGCATCTACATCTATACGAATCAGGGTAGGAGCGCTGCCTTTTTGTTTTTCTTGCAAGGTCGAGATAAACTTAAAGGAGTGGGCAGGCACTACGCGGTCGTCGTGGTCGGCAGTATATACCAAGGTAGCAGGGTATTCGGCCTCTTTCACATTGTGGAGGGGCGAGTAGCGGTAGATATACTCAAACTGCTCTTTGTTCTCGCTGGAGCCGTATTCATTGACCCAAGCCCAGCCGATGGTAAACTTATGAAAGCGCAACATATCGAGTACCCCCACACCCGGCAAGGCCACGGCAAAGAGGTCGGGGCGTTGGGTAAGGCAAGCGCCCACCAACAAGCCACCATTGGAGCGCCCTGAGATGGCTATTTTCTTCTTGGAGGTATATTTCTCCTGAATCAAAAACTCCGCTGCTGCGATAAAATCGTCGAATACATTTTGCTTTTTGAGCAGCATGCCGTCTTCGTGCCATTCTTCGCCATACTCGCTACCACCGCGCAGGTTGGCCACCGCATAGATACCGCCTTGCTCCAAGAAGGGAATCATACGTACATCAAAGCTGGGATTGATGCTGATATTGAAGCCGCCATAGCCATAGAGGTAGGTGGGATTTTGTCCGTCGAGGGCGAGGCCTTTTTTATGGGTGATAAACATGTGTACCTTCTTGCCGTCTTTGCTGGGGTAAGATACCTCCTTGGTTTCGTATTGGGAGGCATCAAACTGCAAGGTAGGGGCGAAAATCTGCTCTGAGGTATTTTTTTCGATGTTGTAGCGATACACCGTGGGCGGATACAAGAAAGAGGTGAAAGTGTAATAAGTTTCTTGCGTATCATCGTCGCCGCTGAAGCCTCCGGCAGTGCCAAGGGTGGGTAGGGCTACTTCGTGGAGTCTTTTGCCTGTAAGGTCATATACAAATACCTGATGGCTGGCATCTTTCATAAAGGTAGCCACAAAGCGCTTGCCCACATAAGATACATTGGTAAGCGGGTTTTCGCTTTCAGGAATAATATCTTTCCAATTATCAGCGGCAGGCTTGTCGAGGTCTATCTCTACCAAGCGCTGCTTGGGCGCTTTTTGGTTGGTGAGCATGTATATTTTTCTACCGATACAGGCCACAATATTGTTTTCAAAGGCTTGTGAGCTGATAAGCGGCTTGAACTCGCTCTTGGCTTGGCTCAGGTCTTTGTAAGAAATGGCTGAGCCGCCCGTACCATCAGGCATATACAAAAAGAGCAAGTTGGCTTCTTCTTCGGTGCTTACGCCAAAGTTTTGCAGGGGCTTTTGCTTGTCTTCGTGGATGAGTTGGTCTTCGCTTTGCGGCGTGCCGATTTTATGATAAAATACCTTGTGGTATTCGTTTTTGGCTTCTAAGGCTTTGCCTTCGGCAGGGGCATCGTAGCGGCTGTAAAAGAAGCCGTTTTTGTACCAAGCAATGCCTGAAAACTTCACCCAAGAGAGCTTTTCGGAGAGGGTTTGACGGGTAGCGATGTCCATTATGTAGATTTCGCTCCAATCCGAGCCACCTTTAGAGAGGCTGTAGGCCAAGTATTTATCATCTTTCGATATGCTCATCGCCCCTACCGATACGATTCCCTCTTTGGAGAGAGTGTTGGGGTCGAGGAGGAGGGTGGCTTCTCCCGCATCGCCTTCTTGGATAAAATAGATGCTTTGGTTTTGCAAGCCGTCATTTTTGGTAAAAATGCGGTACTTTCCTGCAATAGAAGGGGCCGACTGCTTGGGGTAGTTCCAAAGCGTAGTGAGGCGCTCTTTGAGCTGCTGGCGATAGGGGATTTGGGCAAGGTAGCCGAAGGTAACTTTGTTTTGAGCCGTAATCCAATCGCGTACAGCGCTGGAGTCCGACACTTCGAGCCAGCGGTAAGGGTCTTCTACTTTTGTGCCGAAGTAATCTTCGCTAAGGGCCACTTTGGCCGTTTTGGGATATTCCATTTTGGGATTTTCTTCTTTGGAGGAAGGCGACTGGCAGGCAGCTATGGCCAACAAACTCGCCCATAAAACAGATTTTTTGAACATAAGCAAATGAG
>DAIQNQ010000163.1:0-3539 GCA_036788275.1 Thermonemataceae bacterium | reverse complement strand
CATAAGCCTTCCAATCCACTTTTTGCCCAACACTTCGCAGGCTCTGCCACATCAGCAGGCTTTGCAAGGCTACTTTGCCAAGGCCTATACAAAACGCCGCCCAAGGCCAAAAAAGTATGCCTACCAGCAAGGCCGGATAAAAAAAAAGTTGAACGGCCAAAAAAGTCTTTAGCGGCCAAGAGGCTTGCAATGCGCCACGCATCCAGCGTCTGCGCTGTTGGAGCAGGGCGGTGTAACTGCTTATGGGGGCAGAAGTAGCACATACCGCAGGACTGATGAGTTGCTTGCAACCGTAGCCTTTGTTTTTGATGGCCTGAAAAAGTGTAAAATCTTCCACAATACTGGCCGGCAAAGCCTCGTAGCCGCCCACGGCTTCGTAGGTCTCGCGCCGAAAGAGCATATTGTTGCCCATCGCCGTAACAGGCCTTCCCCAATATGCAAATACGGCCATAGTAGCCAAAGCCTGTGCCCAATCCAAGGCCTGTAATTGCGCTAAAAAAGTATCTCCTTTAATAAAGGTAAATCCCGTACAAATACCCGTATCGGAGGAGGCCGCTGCACAGAGGGCTTTTGCCCAAGAGGGAGGCACTTCTATATCGGCATCGGTAAGCAGGCAAAATGTACCTTGGGCTTGGGCGGCCAGCTGTGCCAGCACATTGGCTTTGCCGAGCAAGTGGCCTTGAGGCGGGGCAATGTCGTAGAGTTTGAATTGCGCTTTGTCGCGGATAAAATCTTGGATAATATCGGCGCTGCGGTCTTCGGAGGCATCATTGCCTATCAGAATTTCGATTTTGTCTTTGGGATAATCCAAGGCGGCAAGGGCTTGGAGGCAATCGAGAATCACCGCTTCTTCGTTGCGCACCGCCAGCAATACCGATATCGAAGGCCAATCTTCTAAGGAGCTTTGCAGGGTATTTCTGGCTGCCTGCCGCAGGCTTATCCAAAAAATAATTTGCAAAAACAGGAGCAAAGCAGCTGTAAAAAATACGGCAAACATCAGCATAAGGCAAGCGGGCGGAGGGCTTCACACTTGTAATCGAGCTTTTGGAGATGCTCTAAGTAGCGAGGCAGCACATATTGCAGGTTTTTGGCCGCCTTGAGGCTGTCGTGAAATACCACAATACTGCCCGGCTGCGTGTATTGGATGCACTTTTGGAGGCAGAGCGTTTCGGGTTGGCTGGCATCGTAGTCGTGGCTCAGTACATCCCACATCACCACTTCATAATGTGGCAGCAGGCTTTCGTATTGTGCTTTGCGGATGCGCCCATAAGGAGGTCTGAAGAGCGCTTTGCTGCCCGAAGGGTGGCGGTAGTAGCTGTCCATCACTTTTTGGCAAGCTACCACGTCTTTGAGATAGCGCCTTGGGCTGTTGGCCCAGCCGTTGAGATGGTGGTAGGTATGATTGCCTACTTGGTGGCCTCGGGCAATCATTTCCTGAAAAATATCGGGATATTTGCGAATATTATCGCCTACACAAAAAAAAGTAGCTTTGGCATCGAAAGCCTCCAAGGTGTCCATCACAAAATGGCTGATTTGCGGCACAGGGCCGTCGTCGAAGGTGAGATAAACATTTCTTTCGGTATCGGCCTTGTCCCAAAGCAAACGAGGAAAAAGTTTTTTGACAAAAGAGGGTGTTTTGTAGATGTACATGCCTGCGGATTAGGAGAATAGAAACCAGCTGAAAGCCTGCACAAAGATATAATTTTAAAAGCGGAATTTTCAATATTAGCAAAAAATTACAATATTTGCGCACCTCTACAAGGATTATAATTTTTTTAGTTTTTTAATTCAATCGCTATGAATTTTGATTTGCAATACGTGCCTGAGCGCACCACACAGCCTCGCGATGCAGGGCTTACCATGATGATGGACAAAGGTTTGAGCGTAAGAGAGATAGAAGATGTGTTGGAGGTGGCTGCGCCTTATATAGATATTGTAAAATTGGGTTGGGCTACCTCTTACGTAAGCCCCAATCTGCAAGCCAAATTAGATGCCTACAAGAGTGCGGGCATTCCGGTATATTTTGGCGGTACACTTTTCGAAGCCTTTGTGATTCGCAAGCAATTTGAAGATTATATGCGCCTGCTCGATACCTACGGTTTGGTACATGCCGAAGTGTCGGATGGCTCTATCGAGATTCCCCACGACGAAAAGTGCGGCTACATTGATAGATTGGCCAAAAACGTAACGGTACTCTCGGAAGTAGGCTCCAAAGATGCCAGCAAGATATTGGCTCCTTATCAGTGGATAGAACTGATGAAGGCTGAATTGGAAGCTGGTGCTTGGAAGGTGATTGGCGAGTCGCGCGAGGCAGGCAATGTAGGTCTTTTTCGTGATTCGGGCGAAGTGCGTCAAGGCCTTGTGAAAGAGATTATCCATAGCATTCCTTCCGAAAAAATCATCTGGGAAGCGCCCCAGAAGTCGCAGCAAGTATGGTTTATCAAGCTGCTGGGTGCCAATGTAAACTTGGGTAATATCGCTCCCAACGAGATGATTCCCCTCGAAACTATCCGCTTGGGGCTGCGTGGCGATACTTTCAATCACTTCTTGCCGCCAAATTTATAGTGCTTTTAAAATTAATTATCCTGTCTCTATTTTGCCTTTATGTCTGAAAACATCCCTGCTTCTACTGCCGAAAAGCCCTCTTGGCGCGCTTCTTTGCTTTTGTTTGTAAAAGGTTTGGCCATGGGCGCTGCCGATGTAGTGCCGGGGGTGTCGGGCGGTACGATTGCCTTTATTACGGGCATTTATGAGGAGCTGATATTCTCGCTGAAGTCCGTTGATGTAGCAGCACTGCGGCTTTTGTTGCAGTTTCGTTGGAAGGCATTCTGGGAAAAAATCAATGGTACGTTCTTAATTACCCTGCTGAGCGGTGTTGCGATAGCCATTCTCTCTCTCAGCAAGCTGATACTTTATCTTTTACAGTACCATGCGGTATTGCTTTGGGCTTTTTTCTTTGGTTTGGTGCTGGCCTCGGCTTGGGTAGTAAGTAAAAAGATAGAACGTTGGCATTGGCCTGTGCTTTTGGCCTTGGCTTTGGGCGCAGGTTTGGCGTATTTTATTACGGTGGCTACTCCTGCCGAAAGCCCCGAAGCTTCTTGGTTTGTTTTTCTTTCGGGAGCTATTGCCATTTGCGCCATGATATTGCCCGGCATTTCGGGAAGCTTTATTCTGGTGCTTTTGGGCAAGTACAAGTACATTTTGGAAGCCGTGGCGGCCTTCGATATCAAGGTGGTTATTGTCTTTTTGGCGGGCTGTGTGGTAGGTTTGCTTTCTTTTGTGCGGCTGCTGTCTTATATGCTCAAGCAGCATTATCAAATCACGGTGGCCTTGCTCACAGGCTTTATGCTGGGTTCGCTCAACAAAGTATATCCTTGGAAGCGCATCATCAGTACCGACCGCAAGGGCAATCCTCTGCTCACCGAAAATGTAAGTCCTGATACTTTTACTGCCATCACCGGACAAGATGCACAGCTACTTTGGGCAGTGCTTTTAGCACTTTTTGCCTTTGTATTGGTGTATTTCTTGGAGCGCTTGGG
>DAIQNQ010000162.1:0-5806 GCA_036788275.1 Thermonemataceae bacterium | reverse complement strand
TCAGAGCAAGATTTTCGACAAATTGTGCATCTGCTTCCGACTCCTCGGCGCGCAAGGAGAAATTCATGTGGGCAATACCAAAATCTATCTCAAGGCGATGGCAAAGCTGGCACAACACCACCGAGTCCAAACCGCCACTTACGGCAAGGAGCAGGCGGGCAGGCTTGGGCAAGCCCGCAAACTGTGTGATGAAATGGAGAAAGGCCTCTTGCATATACAAAAGTAGAGATTTTATGGCAAGATAAACCAATTTCAAAAATTTACTTGGGGTTTGGCAGGGTGGGGGCTTTCCTTTTGTGGCCAAAGGGTATATATCTTCAAAGGCTTTTGTATGAAGTGATATAAAAAGTAAAATTCTTACATAAAGTCTTTAAATAAAAAAGCCCTTCTGGGCAATTTTAGAGTGCTTTTTCAAAAAAATACAAATATTTGTTGCGTTATTCAGCATAAAATATTACATTTGTATCAGTTGAGTTTCTCACAATTTAAACTTTAGTTACAATGAAAACTCCATTCGGTAATCCATTCGGTTGTCCCTTTGGCACTCCATTCGGCAGCAAATAAGTCGAATGGTAGTGTAGCCAACAGACGATCTTGAGCCAACCTTCCATAAGTGAGGTTGGCTTTTTTGTTGAGCCTTTCTGATACCCTTTCTTGTATATTGTCTAAAATCTATACGTACCTAAATCAATCAATCATGAAACATTTACTTACAAGTTTGCTATTGTTGTCCATTTGTGCAATGCTTCCTTCTTGCGGTCAGAATAGCCAAGAAGAAAAAACTCAAGAAGAGAGCAGCAATTTCTCTGATGAGGCTACCGAAGATAATTACGTCCAAAAATTTAGGCTTACAGATAAGCACATCAAAAACTTTATAGCTTTGATGAAAGATGCTCAAACCAATGAGAAAGACTTTGGTAACTCTCCGGCAGCCTTGCCTATATTGCAAAAATATCTCAACAAGCATGGCTTCAAAGATATGGAAGAGTTTGGCTTGGTGTACGCAAAGGTAATGGCAGGGGTGATGTTTCTGGCAGCTGAAGAGGCCAATGCCAAAAACAATATCGATGAGCAACAGCAAAAAAGTATTGCCGAGATAGAAAAGGCGCTTGAAAGCCCGGAACTCTCCGAAGAGCAAAAAGAGGGATACAGAGAGGTGATTAAGCAAAGTAAAGAAGCTTTGGCCGCAGGTGGTGTGATGGAGCAGATGCGCCAATCCGCAGCTACGCAGCTCAATGAGGAGGACTTCGAGGTGCTTCGCCGCAACTATGATCTCTTAAAGAAAGAACTTTCTACGAATCAATAAAAAAACTTTTGCCCTGTTCTGCCAAGAGCGGGGCTTTTTTGTAGCTGTTTATCAAAATATCTTTTTATGCATACAAAAGCTTATTTTTTGCTAAGTCTCTGTTTGTTGTTGGGTGGTCAGCTTGCCCAAGCACAGATTGTGCCCAGAGAGGTAGAGATTGTCAAGGAGCAGCAGGGAAAGCGCTATTTTATCTATGCCCGCAATACAAATCATTGCCCTGTATCGGTAATTTTCAGTTTTGAAGCCGAAAATACCTGTGGTGTACCTCAGCAGCACGTATTGGTAGAGGCACAAGCGCAAAAGCAACTTTTGTTTGAGCTAAGTGCCTGCGACAGCCGAAAATCTTTCAAATTTAATTACCGATATACCTATTGGCTGGGCAATATACAGCTCGACAATTGGGACAAGGACTTTATTTATACCTTGCCCTTCTCGTCGGGAAGTGCCTACAAGGTCATGCAAGGCTATTTTGGCGACTATTCGCATCAGGGAGAGTATGCCTTGGATTTTCAAATGCCTGAAGGCACGCCTATCGTGGCTATGCGTGGAGGCACAGTGGTACAAGTAAAACAAGATTCGGACAGGGGTGGGCCGAATGTTTCTTTTGCCAATGAGGGCAATTATATATTGATTTATCACGAAGACGGTACTTTTGCGGTATATTTTCATCTCAGAAAAAACGGTAGCATGGTGCGTGAGGGGGCACGTGTCAGGCAAGGCCAGCGCATTGCGTACAGTGGCAATACGGGCTGGTCGTCGGAGCCGCATTTGCACGTGAGTGTGCTTTCGTATCGCCCAAAAGTAAATGCCAAAAATATGATTACCTATTCTACCTTTTTTCGGACAAGCCGGGAGGAGAAGGTGATTTTGGAAAAAGGAAAAAATTATACAGCATTACAGTAGAGACAGGGCATGCCCTGTCTCTACGATAACCATCATTGTTGTTATTTGCCCAATGCCTCCAACAGGGTGTTTTTACGGTCTTGGGCAAGGTAGGCGCTGCGTTGGTTGTCCATTTCGATAGTAAAATCCTTTTTGTTGATGCGTTTTACGTGCTGGAGATTGATAAGATAGCTGCGATGCGAGCGAAAAAAGGAGGGAAGCTGCTCCAAAAAATCAAAATGGGAGATTTTCTTGGAAATCAGAATATCAGGGTGGCTGTGGCTTACCACATTGGTATAGCTGCCTTGAGCTTCCAGAAATACAATGTCGCTAATCTGCATTACAAAAGCCGATTCTGTATTTTGGAGGATGATTTTTTTTTCTTCAGTGCTGTTTATATTTTCTTTCAGCACCTCATATTTGCGTGTATCGGGCTGTGCTTTCAGGCGTTTGAGTGCCCTTTCAAGATGCTCTACTTGCAGTGGTTTGAGCAGGTAATCCACGGCAGAGATTTCAAAAGCGCGCAAGGCGTATTCATTATAGGCGGTGATAAATACAATCTCAAAGTCAATATGCTCCGGGCGGAAGAAGTTGAGCAAGTCGAAGCCTGTGTATTCGGGCATTTCTATATCCAAAAACACCACCTGTGGGCGCAAATCATTGATTTGCTTCACGGCTTCGGGCACATTCTTGCATTCGGCCAGCACCTCTACCTGCGGGAAGTGCATTTTGAGGATATTTCTGAGTGCCATTCTGGCCATCGGTTCGTCATCTACAATAATTGCTTTCATTGTCATCAATCGTTAGTTAAGAGGCCTTCAAGTGTATTTTTACCAGAGTACCTTCGGGCAGGCCTTGGGTGTTTTTTTTATCAAAAATCTGAAAATCAATATTATACTCGTTCAGTTTGCTCAAAATCTCAATGCGCTTTTTGATAGCCTTGGTGGCAAAGCCGCTATTGCTTTTATGCAAGGTTTTGGATTTTTCTCTGCCAATGCCATTGTCTTCTATTTCTATATGCAGGATACTGTTTTGCAGCTCGCCTCGGAAGCGAATATCCAAGTGTTTTGCCCCTTTTTTGTGTAGAAGACCGTGCTTGAGGGCGTTTTCTACCAAGGGTTGCAAAAGCATAGAGGGAATGTTGAGGGCTTGTGTATCGGGAATGTTTTCTATATGAATCTGGTAGCTGAAGTCCTCCTCGAAGCGCATTTTTTCTAAATCCAGATACAAGCGCAAATGTCTTATTTCTTCGGCCAAATCAATATATACTTTCTCAGAAGCTTGCAGCATGCGTCGCATCAGCTCGCTAAACTGCCCCAGCAAGTCGCCTGCTTCCTTCTTGCGGTCGTCATACACCAATGCCTGCACAGTATAGAGGATATTGTAGAGGAAGTGCGGGTTCATTTGTGCTTGCAGGGCTTTGAGTTGCGAAATCCAGAGCGACTGATGCAGCCTTTGCCTTGCACGATAGCGCGAAAACCACAAGTAAAAGACTGATGAAAAGAGTGCAACAAGCAGCAAAATACCACCAAGTACCGCTTGCCACGTTTGCCACCACTTTCTGGGCACTTCAAAGGGCAGGCTTTGCACCTCGCTGCTGGCATTGCCGTAGCGGTCTTGGGCTTTTACTTCGAGGGTGTAGCGGCCATAAGGCAGGTAATCGTAGCGTACAATGGTGGAGAGACCACTGATGCTTTGCCACTTTTGGTCTATTCCTCGGAGCCTATAAAGCAGCTCTGTACCTGCGGGATGTCGGTAGTTGAGGGCTTCTATCTGAAAAAGCAGCGTTTGACTATCATTCGTAAGGACTTTGGTAGGAAGCAGGTGCAGATAGTTGGTGTTTTTTTGGGAGTTGTAAGGCACAAATATCAGTCCCTTCGAAAGTCCCAGCCATAGCCCCTCACTGTCAGGGTAAAAGCTTTTGTAGGCGATGCCGGCCAGCCCGGCTTGGGCCAAGAAGTCTTGGTATTGAAGCTTGTCTAAATGAAGAATACCTATTTCTGCGTCTGTACCGAGCCATATTTCGGAGGGTTTGTTGCCGGGTATCATTGTACGAATGGCTGTACTTTTGAGAGCATTTTCGTCGAAATGTGCTAATAATTTTTGATTTTGAAATACAAAAAGTCCCTGCTGGAGCGTAGCTACGATGAGTTTACCATTTTTATACAATATTTGTCCTGCCACGAGCGGCGTGCCGTCTTGTTTGCAGAAGCGATGTGTTACTTTGCCTTGGGCATTGTATTCCCAGAGGCCGTCGTTGTAAGCCACCCAAAAGCGTTTAGAAATGCTGTCAATGGCTACGGCATAAGCCCGCTGTAAGCGTATGGGATAGCTGAAAAAGTCTTTTGAGTTTTCTGGTGCTTCAAAGGCGAACCCCCAAAACTCCTTTAGGGGCTTTTCTTGCTGTGTCTGGTACCATTGTGCGCCATAAGATTGGGCTGTCAAGAGATACTCGCTGTTATTTTCTTTGTAAAAAGTCAAGTCCTTAAAATAAGGCATATCGCTTATTTTTTGCAGGCTGGTACGCGAAAAAATGCTGGTGCCTGCATAGATATTGTCTTTGTGGCAGATGATTCTTTTTACTTCCATCGTACCTGCTTTTTCTAATTTACGCCAAGTATATGGTGCTTTTTTGTCGAAAGCATACAAAAAGCCCTGATTGCTACCGATGAGCATTTGTTTTTCAAGGCTTTGGAGCTGCTCCAGCTCAAAGTTGGGTGCTTCGTCGGCTGGTATTTCAAAAGAGGCCACTTGCAGCGAGGGGCAGTACCAAAGCCCCTCGTTGAGGGTACTGAGCCAGTAGCCTCCTTGGTAGTCGGCCACAATGCCTGTTACTTGTTTGTTGGGGAGCAAGCAGCGGCTGGAGCCTCTGTCTATATCCCAAAGAAAAAGACCATCTTTGCTGCATACGGCCACTTCTTGTGGGCTGAAAGAGCGGTAATGAAACACAAAAATATTTTCGGGCAGGACAAAGCTCTTGTCCTGCCTTTGCCACTGTGCCGAGAGCAAAAATGCCTTGCGAGCGTATTGTCGTACTTGTGCGGCGAGCAGCCCTTGGGGCAAGGCGAGCAGGCGTGCCTCTTCGGGCAGGGGCGAGGCTTGCTCATGTACTTGGCCATTGGCTTGGGCACTTAGCAGGGTGTATTGAGAAATGCCAAAAAACTGATTCTGATAGCTTCTAAAGTCTGTAAAGTTGTTTTTACTTTTGTATTGATAGGCCAGCCCAAAGTCGCTGAGCCTGTAAGCCACACAGCCTTGGGTATGGCCTATCCAGAGGAGGGTTTCGGTGAAGTCGAAATTGACAATAGAACCTTCAAAATCCTCGGCTTGTATCGGAAAGAGGCGCAGGGTGTCTTGCTCCACATAAAAGAGCTGCTTGGTGAAATTCATGCCCCAAATCCGTCCTTTTTGGTCTTCGCGGAGGTGGGTAATGTCTGCCTGAAAAGTTTTTTGGAAAGGTACTGCTTTGGCTTCTTTTCCATTGAACCGGAAAAGTCCCTTATCGGTGCCGAGCCACAGTTGCTTTTGGCTATCGCTGAGGAGGTCGTAGATGGTTTGGGCAGGTAATTGATAAGGAAAAGCCACCCGCTGAATGTAAGGGTATTGGGCACTGGCGGG
>DAIQNQ010000161.1:3904-5873 GCA_036788275.1 Thermonemataceae bacterium | reverse complement strand
AGCAAAAGCGGCGTTACGCATTTCTCTTGCGCCAATGAGTTGGCTTGTATTCAGCATATCAAGGCCTTGCTCAGCTATATGCCTCAAAATTGTGAGGAGAAAGCACCCCAGCAACCTTACCAAGCCCAAGAAGAAAGTCGCCCTGCCCTCAACGAGCTTATTCCCGACAATCCGAACCAGCCTTATGATATGCGTGAGGTGATTTTGGAAG
This sequence comes from Thermonemataceae bacterium, assembly GCA_036788275.1. GTDB lineage: Bacteria > Bacteroidota > Bacteroidia > Cytophagales > Thermonemataceae > DAIQNQ01. The sequence continues at coordinate 5,662 of DAIQNQ010000161.1, read as the reverse complement.
TGGTGGACAGCGATTCCTTCTTGGAAGTACATCAAAATTTTGCCGAAAATATCGTGGTAGGTTTTGCCCGCCTCGGAGGGCGTAGCATCGGTATCGTGGGCAATCAGCCTGCGGTATTGGCAGGGGTACTTGACATCAATGCCAGCACTAAAGCGGCACGTTTTGTACGTTTTTGCGACTCTTTCAATATTCCGCTCTTAGTGTTTGAAGATGTACCGGGCTTTTTGCCGGGTACCGACCAAGAGTGGAACGGCATCATTACCAATGGTGCAAAGTTGCTCTATGCTTTTTGTGAGGCTACCGTGCCCCGCATTACGGTCATTACACGCAAGGCTTATGGAGGCGCTTACGATGTGATGAACTCCAAGCATATCGGCGCTGATATGAACTACGCTTGGCCTACTGCCGAAATCGCCGTAATGGGCGCAAAGGGCGCTGCCGAAATTATCTTCAAAAAAGAAATCAGCGAGGCCGAAAATCCCGAAGAAAAGCTCAAAGAAAAGGTAGAAGAATACGAGCAGAAGTTTACCAACCCTTACCGTGCCGCTCACAGAGGCTATGTGGACGAGGTGATTATGCCTGCCGATACGCGCCGAAAGCTCATCAGGGCTTTTGCGATGCTCGAAAACAAGGTGGCCAATCTGCCCCGCAAAAAGCACGGCAACATCCCGCTATAAAAGCAAAGAGGGCTTCCGATACGAAAGCCCTCTTTTTTATTTTTTAAAACTCTGCTTGCGTACCCAAGCGCTCAGATAGTCGAGAAATCCCTCCGTAAACTGCTTCTCTAAAGTAGCATATTCGTTGGGGAGGCCTGTTTTGGCATTTTGAAAGAGGTGATTGGCACTGGCAAAAATTCGGCTTTCCACATTTTTATTACCTGCCTTTTGCAAAGCAGCCTTCATAGGCGCTTCGTTTTGTGCCGGAGGCACTTGCAAGTCCAATTCACCAAAAAGCAGCAGTACCGGGCATTTTACACGTGCCAGTTGTTCGGCAGGGTTCAATCCCAAGAAATATTCTATCCAAGGGCTTTCTAAAGCCGTTTTTTGTTGTTGAAATATCGCTTTGGCCTGTGCCTCAGGCACACCTGCCGGAAGCAATTTTTGGAAGGCTTTTTCCAACGCTTCCCAATCTCTGGTGTTGCTCAATACAGTTGCATAAGCCTTTTGATTAAACTCGCGCGCTTGTGCCAATTGCTCCTCGCTAAGGCCACTGGCCTTGCCTATCAGGTAGCTTTGCTCCAAAAGCAAATCTGCTCCCGATACACCTGAGCCACCTGCCAGCACAATCCAAGCGATTTCAGGGTGGTAGGCTGCCAAGATAGAGGCAATGAGCGCGCCCTCGCTGTGGCCATAGAGGCCGATGCGCTTGGGGTCTATTTCGGGGCGCGTTTGCAGGTAGCGAAACAAAGCCCAAATATCTTGGACGAAATGTGCGGTGGTTGCTTCAGCAAAGTTTCCGGTAGAAGCCCCTACACCGCGGTCGTCGCAGCGCAATACAGCAATACCTTGGGCATTCAGCGCCTCGGCAATTTGTGCAAACATCTTAAAGTCTAAAATATCGCTATCGCGGTTTTGCTGGCCACTGCCCGTAATGAGAATCACCGCAGGCACTTTCTTGGCATTTTTGGGGAAGGAAAGCGTGCCCGTCAGCTGAAAATCTTCTACCGGAATGCTCACTTGTTCTTCTTGATACTTGCTCTGGGCTTGTAGGCCTTCGAGCAGCATACAAGCAATCAATAAGAGAATATAACGCATATTT
>DAIQNQ010000161.1:0-3804 GCA_036788275.1 Thermonemataceae bacterium | reverse complement strand
GCACGGTTCTTTTTGGCAAGGTACAAAATATAAAAACCTGCCAGCACCGCCGGAATACTCAGTATTTGCCCCATATTCAGGGTCATCCCTGCTTCAAAAGCCACTTGGTCTTCTTTGATAAACTCTACCAAAATTCTGAAAGTAAAAAGTAATATCATAAACCACCCGAAAAGCAAGCCTTGGGGCGTTTTGGTTTGGTAGCGTCGGTACAAAGAGAGCAGAAGAATGAATAAAAACACACAAAAAAGTGCCTCATACAGCTGCGAGGGGTGGCGTGGCACAGTAGGGTCGGGCACATCGGCCTGCAAAAAGATAAAAGCCCAAGGCAAGGTGCTGGGGCTGCCCACAATCTCGGAGTTCATCAGGTTGCCTGTACGAATCAGCGCGCCACCCAAAGCCACCACAATCACGATGCGGTCCACCACCCACAAAAAAGGCTGGTCGGGACGCTTGCGTGCATAAAGGTACAAAGCCAGCAAGATACCGATGGTAGCTCCGTGGCTGGCCAAGCCGCCTTCCCATATTTTCAGAATCTCGATGGGGTTGGATAAGTAGTAGTCGGGCTGATAAAAAAGGCAATGGCCGAGGCGTGCGCCAACTACGGTAGCAATGACCACATAGAACGAAAGCTGCTCCAAGTCGGCTTCGCTTTTACCTTCTATTTTGAAGATTTTTCCGAGAATAAATTGCCCCAAGATGAAGCCTGTGGCGAAGAGCAGTCCATACCAGCGGATGGCCAGCTCGAAGCCGAAGATTTTAAAGTCCACCAAGGTGGGGTCGGCATTCCAAGTAATGTAGGTGAGAATACTGCTGAGCATAAAAAAAGAAGGTTGATAGAAGATGGTTTAGTATTGCGAGGTGCTTTGTGCATCAATAAAGTGAAAAATAAGGCTGGCCGCCAGCTTGGCGCTGCGTTGGTCTATATCGTAGCGGGGATTCAACTCGGCAATGTCCAGATGTACTACCTTGCCTGTGGCTGCCAGCTTTTTGAGCAGGGGCAGCAGGTCTTGTGGGGCAAGCCCAAGAGGATTGAGGGCGCTTACCCCCGGTGCGTAGGCCGCTCCAAACACATCTAAGCATACGGATAGATACAGAATGTCTTGCGCTTCTACAAAAGCCGCTATCTTTGACCAAGCCTCTTGGGGGGCTGTTTGCAGCTCCTCTGCCAAAAGATAGCTTGCTCCCAAATTTTGGGCTGTTTGGAAGAGGCGAGGGGTATTGCTTTCACGTTGAATACCCAAAGCCAAGTAGTTGAAAAGTACTTTGTCTTTTTCGCAGAGTTGGGCAATTTGCAAGAAAGAAGTACCCGAGTTGCCCACTTCTTCAAAATGGCGCAAGTCGAAATGGGCATCAAAATTAATAATGCCTACTCTTTTTTGATGTCTTCGGGCAAACTTATGAATCCCCTGATAGCTGCCAAAGGCCAGCTCGTGTCCGCCGCCCAGCACAATGCTCGTGTAGCGCCTTTCCAAGAGGTATTCTACATTGCGCCCCAGTTCTTCTTGGGCATCTTCCAAAAATTTTCCTAAGCAAAATACATCGCCTGCATCAACGAGCAAATCTTGCGTAGCCAAGTGATAAGGCACATTGGCCAAAGCTCCTCGAATGGCCGAAGAACCTTCGATGGCTCCCACACGTCCGTGGTTGCGGCGCACGCCCTCGTCGGAGCGAAAGCCCAGCAGGGCAAAGCCTTTTTGGGCGCTTTTTAATTTGGGAAGCTGCGGCTTGGCAAGGTCGGCCAGTACGATAGACTGGTGCCAACGGTTGCCTTCTTGGCCGTCTATCTTGTCAATACGGCCTTTCCAGATTTTTTTTTCGGGGGGGCGATACATTTTTCTCTAAATTTTAAAGTTTAAATTTATAAGGATTTTGAAGATAGTACAAATTTTGATAAGTGAATCTTCTGTGGCAAACATATAATACAGTACCTCCAAGGGGTGCAAAAATGACTTTTAAACAAGCGAAGCGCAGCCGATACCTCTATGAAGAAAAAACTTTGGAAACTTACAGGGATGCTGCTATTGCTGGCCGGAAGCCTCTTGGGGCTTATTTTTTGGTGCGACTGGCAGGTAGCCAAAAGTGCCGAAGGAAAGCTCTATGATGATGCCTCGGCGCTGCCCCCTCATAAGGTAGGGCTGCTGCTGGGCACAGCCAAGTATGTGCAGAATGGCCGTATCAACTTGTATTATCAATATAGGATTCAGGCGGCTTGGGACTTGCTGCAAGCAGGAAAAGTACAGTATTTGGTGATTAGCGGCGATAACAGCCGCCCCGACTACAACGAGCCGGAAATGATGAAACAAGACCTCATGGCGCTTGGCGCAAATGAAAAACACCTTTTCTTGGATTATGCAGGCTTCCGCACCTTCGACTCGGTACTGCGCCTGCGCGATGTATTTGGGCAGCAAGAGGCCATCGTTATTTCGCAGGCTTTTCATAACGAGCGCGCCTTGTACATTGCCTCGCGCGAGGGCATGGCGCTGGTAGGCTACAATGCCCAAGATGTAGGCCGACGTGCCGGACGCAAGGTGCAGATGCGTGAGCGCTTGGCACGTGTAAAGGTGTTTTGGGACTATCTGAGCAATACCCAACCCAAGTATTTGGGCGAGGCGGTGGCGATTCCATAAAAGCATTGCACACACAAAAAAACACTTGCATTTCTGGCAAAAAAATCTCAAATTTCAACACATTCTTATTAACCCTCCCACCCATGAAAGTTCACCTTCTTTTTCGCCGCCTCTTGCTGATGCTCTATGCTTTTGCCTTGTTGGCTTGTAGCAGCAATGAACTGAAAATAAAACAAAAAAACTTCGATACGGAAATCAGCCAGCAGCAAAACCTGATTTTTACTTTCAACAAAGATATTGCAAAACCTGATGAACTAGAGCGCTGGGATACCCTGCCTTACATCAAGTTTGAGCCGGCGGTGCGTGGCAAATTTAAGTGGTTGGCCAGCAATCAGCTGCTCTTTTCGCCCGAAGTGGGCTTTGAGGCCAGCACCAGCTACGAGGCCTCGCTGCAAAATGGCCTGCTGAGAGAAGAAAAGCTGCGTCTGAGCAATAAGAAAATTACTTTCAGCACACCTGCCATCGAACTGCAAGGCAGCCATAGCTTTTGGGCCAAGGGGCCGGGAGGGCAGCCGGAGCTGCAAAGTTTGCTTTATTTCAATTATCAAATCAATCCTGAAGACCTCAAGAAGCGCCTGAGCGTATCGGTAGAAGGACAAACCTATACGCCCAGAGTGATTTCGGCCAATGCCGACAAAGAAATATTGATTGGCGTGGCCGATGCAGCCCTCGCCAAGTACCAAGAAAGCAGCATACAAATAGAAATTGCTGCCGGACTGCTCTCTACCGAAAGTGCTACACCGAGCAAGGAGAAAATCAGCCATCAGGGGCGTATGCCAGACAAAAATAAGCTTGAAATTAATGAAGTAAAGGCGATTTTTAATGAGAACATGGAAGCCGGCCTGCGGGTATTGTGCAGCCAAATACCCGAAGAGACCGCACTGCGCGGAAGCTTGGAGCTGATTCCCGAAAGCAATTATCAAGTAGAGCGTATTGCAGGGGGCTTCTTGCTCAAAGGCAATTTCAATCCCTTGCAAAGCTATTCTTTCCGCCTTGCCAAAGGGCTGAGAGGGGCGCTGGGAGGGCGCTTGACCGAGGAATACAGTACGCAAGTATCTTTTGGCGAGTTGACTCCCCAGATTGCCTTTTCCGACAAAAAAGCCACTTATCTGTCCAGCAGAGGCAGCAAAAATGTAGGTGTGAAGATTGTGAATGTGGGGAAAATCAAGGTGAGCAT
>DAIQNQ010000160.1:0-6250 GCA_036788275.1 Thermonemataceae bacterium | reverse complement strand
GTAAAACAGGCTTATTGACTTTCAAATCACCGCCGGACTAAAGTCCACCTCTAATCAGTCTGTACTACAAGAGTTGCTCATAAAATTTAATATATCGTTCTGATATTCAAAACTTTTGGACAAAAAATGGCGTAATGGTATTGGATATTTGGAATGACGCAAAGGTGGATAAAAAGAAGTATCTGGAATATGACCAAAACTTATCAAAACAATGAACAGAAAAGACTTTTTAACACAAACAAGCCTCTTGGCTTTGGGTGGCTCTTTGCTTCCTTTTGCGGGTTTTGCTGGCGAAAAAGAAGGCATTCCATTAGGAAAACTTGTAGTACAGCCTCAAAATGAATATGATGTCATTATCGTTGGCGGAAGTTATGCAGGGCTTTCAGCAGCACTTACTTTGGCAAGATGCCTTCGCAAAGTGTTGGTAATAGATGCAGGAAAACCCCGCAACCGATTTGCCGATAAAGCACATAATGCCCTGACTGTTGAGGGGAAATCGCCTAAGGAAATTCAAAAGTTAGCCCTTTCACAAGTCAAATTATATGATGAATACCTTGATTTGATGAATGATGAGCTAGTAGAAGTAAAAAAAGAAGAAGACAAATTCAGTATCAAAACCAAGTCTTCTGCTCAAAGCAAAGCCTCCCGAATTATTTTCGCCACAGGTGGCATTGACGAGCTGCCCTCTATCAAAGGCATAGCCCAGCAGTGGGGAAAAAATGTGCATCATTGCCCCTACTGTCACGGTTTTGAGAGCAGAAAAGGACAAACAGTGCTTATTAGCGAGCAGTTTCAGGGTCTGGAGTTACTTACTTCCCTTAAACATTGGTGCGAAAATTTATTGATAGTTTTTCAAGGAGAAGTCAGTATCCCCGAGCAGATGACTGCTATCTTAGAAAAAAACGATATTCAATGGATAAACAAGAAGATAGTAGAAGTAAAAAGCAACAAAAACGGCACTTTGAAGGAGTTATTGTTTGATGATGGAAGCACACAAAAAGTAAATCATATCTACCTAAAACCCAAAACTACCTATCAGATTCAGTGGGGAGTAGCCTTAGGTTGTAAGCAAGACGAACAAAAACGCCACCTTGCGACTGATGAATATATGCAAACTTCCGAGAAGGGAGTCTATGCTGTGGGCGATATCTCCTCTCAAAGTATGGGGCAAATCGTTTGGAGTATCAACTCTGGGCTGATGGCAGGTGTGGCTATCAATAGAGATTTGGTGAATGGTAGTTTTGTAAGTAAATAAAAAACGTGTTGACTCATTGAATCTTTTTATAGGGCTAAACCCGATAAACTTTTCAGTCTTCTCCCCAAACCCACGCCAGCAAAGCGTGGGCTTTGATACCTGCTGAGGTCTTAAATTGAGGGCGAATTGCTTGGTAACGCTCCAAAATGCTCTCTGCACGCTTTAAAATAAGGCTATCAGTATCAATAGGTGTGAAATCTTTGGGTAAGGCATAGGTAAAATAGCCAGTTTTGGCACTATATGTAGAAACAGGAAAAAAACTTCTTTTCACAAACTCACCCGTGCGGTCTTCTTCTTTATCAGCCTCCACAAAGAAATCAACCGCATGCGAAGGGTAGCCAAATAAATAGCCGTAAGCCCTAAATCGGTCAAGTTTATTTTCAAATTCAATCACTGTCAGCAGTACTTCGGGAGGTGTGTGCAGATTGAAGCCCCACTGCCCAAAGAAGTGAGCTTTTTCTTGCAACACTTTTTGATAAGCATCAAGATTGACCACCAAAATCTGTAAATACCTTTCTGTATCTTGCACCCGCTTGAAGGGAATTAAGCAAAAACGCAGCTTATCCGTATGCAGATGATTCAAGATATTTTGGTAATAAGCCACAGAATCTAAGGCAGGCTGATTTTTTAAAATGTACTCATCGCCTGCTTGCTGCAAGCTATCTTTTGCCAAAGAAAATTTGAGCATTTTCAAAGAACTCATCGGCTTGAGGCTATCCATAAGGCTATAAAGTGCCTCATGGTCTAAGCCATAAGCCAACAGCGAATCTGCCCAAGCCTGTTCTGCATCAGAGAGCAAAGTATATTGATTCAGGGCTTTGCCAGACGAGGGGAGTGCCACAGCACTGCTTGATGCCAAGGGAGGTTTTTGGCAAGACAACAAGCAAAACAGAAGAAGAAAAACAATAGCCCTACTTTGAGCTGCTCCGAAGAAGGAAAAGTGGATTTTGTTCATTAGAAAATACAAATCTAAAGTAATTTTATGCAACAGTGTTGCAAATATAATAAAATCATTAAATTTGTATAAAAAAGGAGATTTTTTATGAAAAAAGTAAGCATCTTAACAGGCTTTTTGGGAGCAGGCAAAACCACTTTCCTCAACCAATATATTCAGCAGTTCCCTCAAAAGAAATTAGCCATCATAGAAAATGAATATGGCGAGGAAAGCATTGATGATGCCCTCATTTTCAAAACCGAAGAGGATATTCTGACGCTCAACAATGGCTGCTTATGCTGCACACTTAACGATAATCTGTACGAAATTCTTTTTGAACTCTACAAACGAAGCGAAGAATACGACGAAATCATCATAGAAGCCACAGGCATCGCTGATCCCGCAGGCATTGCTGAGCCATTCTTGATACACCCCACAGTGAAATCGGCTTTTCATCTCAAAAATGTGATTTGTCTGATAGATGCCGAACAATTTGAAGACCAACTGCAAGCCACGACCGAAGCCATTAAACAACTTGCCTTCAGTAATATTGTCCTCATCAATAAAGCTGACCTTGTACACGCAAAATACCTTGATGAACTCTCGCAAAAGTTGGCCAATTTGAATCCTCTGGCAAAAGTACTGCACCGAAACGCAGAAAAATACCTTGATTTTGAGGACATCGAAAATGGTGATTTTATGGAAAATCACTCTTCACTTTTGCCTATCAAAGAAGAAAAAAAAGAGAATGAAAAAACGCATCATCATCATCATCACCAACATTCAGACATTTTATCGCTTACCCTGCGCTTTGAGCAGGCTTTCGATATAGAACGCTTACAGTTGCTACTGATGCAATACTTGGCTTTTCAGGCAAAAGATATGTACAGAATCAAGGGGGTTGTTTTCAATAAAAAGCGTGAGGCCTATTTAGTACAAAGCGTAGGCAAAAGGCTCTCTATTACGCCCTTAGCAGCACAAAGTGATAGGTTTGAGAAAAGCACCTTTGTCTTTATCGGAAAAAACCTTGTCCAAGCAGCTTACCAAAAGCTTCTTGAAAAAGCAATAGAAAGGTAGAAGCTTGCTCTCTACAAATACCCATTCAAAGACACTCACATAGGAAGATTTTGACAAAATGAATACTGAGCCGCATTTTTTCCCCACATACATTTTGTGGCAGCCGCAAATGTCTTACTTTTGTAGGCGATAAAAATTCTGCTTACCTCTCAATTCCTTCTCTCTGATGCAAAAAAAAATACAATCCGCCCTCATCTCTGTATATTATAAAGATGGACTTGCGCCTATCGTTCGCCTGCTCCACGCCCAAGGCGTACGCCTCTACTCTACCGGAGGCACACAAAGCTTCATTGAGGAGCTGCAAATACCCGTAGAAGCCGTAGAAAACCTCACAGACTATCCTTCTATCCTTGGAGGACGTGTAAAAACCCTCCATCCCAAGATTTTTGGCGGCATTTTGGGCCGCCGCGCGCTCCCCGACGACCGCCAGCAAATGGAGCAATATGCCATCCCCGAAATAGACTTGGTGATTGTGGACTTATACCCCTTTGAGGAAACTTTGGCAGGAGGTGCTTCGGCGCAAGAGATTATCGAAAAGATAGATATTGGAGGAATTTCTTTGATAAGGGCTGCTGCCAAAAACTTCCAAGATGTGGTCATTCTGTCGTCGCGCAGCCAATACGCCGCTTTTCACGAAATCCTCCAAGCCCAAGGCGGCAGCACTACTTTGGCCGAGCGCCAGCGCTTTGCTGCCGAAGCCTTCCATATCAGCTCACACTACGATACGGCCATTTTCAATTATTTCAATAGTCAAACACAAGCCTTGCAGGTATTTAAGCACAGCGAAGCACAAGGCAGAAGCCTGCGCTATGGCGAAAATCCACACCAAAAAGGTTTCTTCTATGGCGATTTAGAGGCGATGTTTGAGCAGCTCCACGGCAAAGAGTTGAGCTACAACAATCTGGTGGACATTGATGCTGCCGTAGAGCTGGTGGCCGAATTTGATAAAAATGTAAATGCCTGCGCCATCATCAAGCATACCAATGCCTGTGGCATTGCCCTTGGCAGCAGCCCACTGGAAGCCTACCAAAAGGCGCTGGCTGCCGACCCTGTATCGGCTTTTGGAGGCATCATTGCCCTAAACCAAACAGTGGACTTGCCCTTGGCACAAGCCTTAGACCAGCTTTTCTTTGAAGTACTCCTTGCTCCCGACTTCCAAAATGAAGCCTTAGCCCTGCTCAAAGGCAAGAAAAATCGCATGCTGCTGCGCCAAAAAGCACGCCCAAGCAGCACAGTGCAATTCCGCAGCTTGCTCAACGGTGTATTGCTCCAAGACAAAGACTTGGCACAAGAAAAGGCTGAAAGCCTACAAATAGTTACTCAGAAAGCACCTTCTGAGGCCGAAACCAAAGCCTTGCTCTTTGCTGCCAAGGTAGCCAAGCACAGCAAGTCGAACACCATCGTATTGGCCAACGAAACCCAAATGCTGGCCAGTGGTGTAGGCCAAACCTCGCGTGTAGATGCGCTGCGCCAAGCCATTGCGAAAGCCCAGCACTTCGGCTTCTCGCTGCAAGGCGCGGTGATGGCCTCCGATGCCTTCTTCCCCTTTCCCGATTGCGTAGAAATCGCCCACGAAGCGGGCGTTACCGCCGTAATTCAGCCCGGCGGCTCTATCAAAGACCAAGATTCTATACAAGCCTGCAACAGCCGAGGAATGGCGATGGTCTTTACGGGGCTGCGCCACTTTAAGCACTAAGTCATCAAAAAAGGCAAGCAGTTCTTGAAATGGAACTGCTTGCCTTAAAGGCTGCCTGAATACATCTTTGCTTTTTTTGAGGTGAGTTTAGAAGTTGATTTGTGCAATGGCCTTGATGGGAAGGGTAGTGCCGCCTTTGAGGATTACAAATTCTTCGCCTACCGACCATACTGTAGTATTGACCCAATAGGCTTGGCCTTGGGCATCGTAAAACTCAATTTCTACTTTTTGCTTGTGCAAATTGCCAAGCTTGGCAGCTTTGTCCAGATAAAAATTGCGCAGTTTGCGCTCATTTTCCTGAGTGACTATTTCTTGATGAGCAAAAGACAGTTCTTTTACTTGCTCCTTGGGGATTTTAACAGCATTCATAGGAAGAGATTTTAAGTTTGATAGTTTAACAATCTTATGCAATAGTAATACTATTACAATATATATAACTTACTACTGCTCTAAAATGTTCCGCTAATGCCGCCGCTATTCTTGTATTACCTCTTATTCATCAATCTGCTGGGCGCTGCCAGCTTTTATTCCGATAAGCAGCGCGCCCGCAAAAAACAGCGGCGTATTTCCGAAAAGCGTCTGCATGTTTTGGAGGCTTTGGGGGCAGTATGGGCAATATTACCGCTCATGTATTTGATTCGACACAAAAACCGCAGCGCATCTTATTACTGCATTACTTACCTGCTTCTGGCTGTGTGGATTGGGTTAATTTATCGTTTTTTCTTCTTTTAGTATTTATGAATTATCAAGAAATTATTTTGGCCTCGGCTTCTCCGCGTCGCACCCAGCTACTTGCCGCCTTAGACATTCCCTTTGTGGTACGTACCAAGGAGGTGGACGAAGACTTTCCCGATACCCTGCCTGCTGCCCAAGTACCTGTATTTTTGGCCGAAAAAAAAGCCGCTGCTTGGGAAGGCGACTTGCAAGAAGGACAGCTGCTCATTACTGCCGATACGGTGGTGATATTGGGCAACGAAATCCTCAACAAACCCGCCGATGCCCAAGAGGCCGCCACCATGCTGCGCAACCTTTCGGGCAAGATGCACGAGGTCCTTACGGGGCTTTGCCTGATGGATACAGAAAGTAAAAACAGCTTTTCGGATACTACGAAGGTATATTTTAAGCAGCTCACCGAAGAGGAAATTGCTTATTACATCACACAATACCGCCCTTACGACAAGGCCGGGGCTTATGGTGCCCAAGAGTGGCTGGGCATGGTGGCGGTGGAGCGCGTAGAGGGTTCTTATTTCAATGTAATGGGGCTACCCCTGCACCTTTTGTACCGCCT
>DAIQNQ010000159.1:0-6269 GCA_036788275.1 Thermonemataceae bacterium | reverse complement strand
ATTTTCAAAGTTATGAACTTGTGTAAGAAAACAAAAATTTTTTTCATCTTTTTTTATAAAGTCTTTCTCCAAAAAACCATAATCTATTCATAAAAAAGGCTTTATTTTAAAATATTCACTTTGCTTCAGGCGACTTTCATTATATAATATTTTGTTTGGATAGGTCGTTCATTGGCCTTTACAATGCTTTATTTTGTGGCATAAAAACCTTACTTTTGCATAAAATAAAATACATTTTACTTTATGAATACAGAACACATCAAGGATTTAAGGGCCAGAGTAGAGGCCCTGAGGGGGTATCTTTGACTACGATCGTAGAAAAATACTCATCGAAGAGGAAGAACAGAGAACTTTAGCACCCGACTTTTGGGACATGCCCGAAGCTGCCGAAGCCGTACTCAAGGGGATTCAACTCCAAAAAGCTTGGACAACGCAATTTGAGCAAGCCCAGCAAGCCGTAGAAGATACCGCTACACTTTTTGAGTTTTATCAAGCCGAAGAAGCCAGCGAAGCAGAAATGCAGCAGGAATACCAAAAGGCCTTGGAAGCGCTCGAAGCCTTGGAGCTGAAGAAGATGCTCAGCGCCGAAGAAGATGCCTTGGATGCCATCTTGGAAATCAATCCGGGGGCAGGCGGTACCGAAAGCCAAGACTGGGCCGAGATGCTGATGCGTATGTATATCCTCTGGGGAGAGCGTATGGGCTTTAGTGTGCGCGAAATCAACTACCAAGCCGGCGAAGTAGCGGGCTGCCGCTCGGCTACCTTGGAATTTAGCGGGCCTTTTGCTTATGGCTACCTCAAGGCCGAGATAGGCGTGCATCGCTTGGTGCGTATCTCTCCTTTCGACTCCAATGCCCGCCGACATACTTCCTTTGCCTCGGTATTTTCCTATCCGGTGGTGGACGATAGCATCGAGATTGCTATCAATGCGGCTGATATTGACTGGGATACCTTCCGCTCAGGGGGAGCCGGCGGCCAAAATGTAAACAAGGTAGAGACTGCCGTGCGCCTCAAGCACCGCCCTTCGGGTATTATCATCGAGTGCCAGCAGGAACGCTCACAGCATCAAAATCGTGAAAAAGCCTTGCAAATGCTCAAGTCGCGCCTTTACCAAATGGAAATAGAGCGCCGCAATGAAGAGAAGGCCAAAATTGAAGGGACAAAAAAGAAGATTGATTTTGGCTCGCAAATCCGCAACTATGTACTGCACCCTTATAAATTGGTGAAAGATGTGCGTACCGGATTGGAAAGAAGTGATGTGCAAAATGTATTGAATGGCGACATCAACGACTACATCAAAGCTTTTTTGATGCAGCAAGACTAAAAAGTTTGGAAGCCTCCCTCCTGCTACTTAGGCAGGCGGCGGAGGCTTTCGGCCAAGTCGAAAATCACATCCACATTGCTGCTATTGCTTACCACAGCATAATATACATATATATAGAAGTGTTGGCCGGATTCGGTATCTTTTACGCCGAGGCAAAAAAACTGGCTGTCTTGCCCCGTTTTGGGATGCAGGCCAAAGCCACTGATGTAGTGAGCCTCAAATACATCGGTTGCAAAGCTTTCTTCGTCGGTTTGGCGTTTTTTCTGAAAGGGAAAGAGTTCGTAGCTCTTTTGTGCCAGCTGCTTGGCCGAGGCAATATTGCCCGAAAAAGTGTGTATTTCAACACTTACCTGCTCATTGGCAGCCAAAAAATCTTGAGCAGTACTCTGTGCTACTTTGAAGTTGGCGGGAAGCTTAAAGGAAATCCCGAAATTTGTCCAACGGTATTCGGCCAATTGTGCATTTTGGGCTTGCAAAGCTTGTTGCCCTTGCAGCAGGAGGAGGAAGAAAAAAAGTAGAGCTTTCGGTCGCATACGCAGTATTTTTTGGTGTAAATTGCTCACTAAACTTTAAAAATAACAAATTCCGAGCTAAAGTACACAAGCTTTGGCAAATTTCTTTGGCTATGGGCTATATCGCATTCTTTGATTCGGGCATTGGAGGCCTCAGCGTCTTGCACCAAGCGATGCAAACGCTGCCGAAAGCCTCTTTTATTTATTTTGCCGACAGCGCGCATGTACCCTACGGGCCGAAGCCCAAGGTCGAGGTAAAGGGCTATGTCTTGGCAGCTATTGCTGAAATGGCAGCAGGCTATCCGCTCGATGCCTTGGTAGTGGCCTGCAATACCGCTACCAGTATTGCCATAGAAGATTTGCGTGCGCGGTACAGCTTTCCCGTAATTGGTATGGAGCCTGCCGTGAAGCCGGCACTGCATCGCCACGCACAAAAAATATTGGTAACAGCCACGGCGCTGACCTTGCAAGAGCAGAAATTTTCTGATTTGGTAAGCCGCCTCCAAGCCCAAGAGCGCATCGAAGCGCTGGCACTGCCCGAACTGGTACTTTTCTGCGAACAATTGGAGTTTCGACCAGAGATTATCCAATCGTATTTACAAGAAAAAACAAAAGCTTATACACGCTCCGATTTCGGTGCAGTGGTGCTGGGCTGTACGCATTTCCCTTATTATCGCAGGATTTTTCAGGATTTTTTTGGTACTGAGGTGGCCATTATAGATGGCAATGAAGGTACAGTCAATAGACTTTTGCAGCTTTTAGCACCTGCCATCAAGCCTGCTCCCAAGCCTTGCTTGGTATGGATGAGTTCTTCACCCGAAGAGGACTTTACGCGCTTTGAGCGCGCCTTGGCTTATTTGCAGGGGCAAGCCTAAAGCTCTGCCCAGTCGAACTCCTGACGGATATTGATATACGTAGGGTATTTGATAAACTTCTTGCCCACACGCATCGTGGGCTTTATCTTGAGGCGCACCTTTTGTTTGCCTTCTCTTTTATCAAACAAACCCAAAGCTTTTAGAAAAAGAGCGGCACTTCCCTCCTGCTTAAAGAATTTTACCAAGTCCGTCTCTACCAATACAGGCATCAGGGCTGTACTGTTGGGTGCTATTTCGATACGGCTTTCTACTTGCCCTTGGGCTACCTCTACTTCTTCGATAAAAGCCACCCAATCCAATTTGTTGAGAGCGGCCTTTTGGGCGTTGTTGTTTTTGATTTCGATATTCACAATCATACGCAGGGGCAGTGTTCCTTTGGTAAAGGCATCGCCCAAGGCCGATAAGGCTCTGAAGCCCAAGCCACTCAAATCTTGCACCCCTTCGATAGAGATGCCTGCCAGCTCGGGCTTTTCGATGCCCGCGGTGCGAAACTCACATTTAGAAAGCACTTTGGCCTCTTTCACGGAGCGACAGCTTGCAACAAAGAGCAGTAGCAACAAAGCACCCAGAAAGACTACCCAAGGGATATAAGAAGAATAATCGTTCATACTGATTTCTTTTGCATAAAAAAGCTTGCAAAATTTGCAAGCTTAAATTTACACATTCTTTGATAAATAGCTACGAGGGATTGACAATTCCATACACAATAGCACCCAAACCAATAATGGCCAGCGCAATGGCTCCTGCCAAAGACATTTTGGCATTGCCTTCGAGGCTGCTTACCAGTTCTTCTTCCGATTTGGTCGAAACGATGAATTGGTTTTTTGGCTCTCTCGGCTTCATTACAGCCAGCTCACCTCGGCGGTCGGAAGCTTCTCCCAACACATAGAGGCGTGCATTGAGGGGAATCACCTCCTCCACAAAGCGATAGCCGATGGTTTTGGAATCGGCGATATTGGACACAAAAGCGCCCCAAGCCCCTCCCTGTGGGAGTTCGCGCTCGAACCTATCCAAGCTTTTTTGGAGGTACTTTTCAGCACCTTCCATGTCCACCAGAATCTGCTTTCCGCTGTTGTCGTCTAAGTAAAAAGGCGTAGCACGCTCGTTGCTGGAGATAGTTTCGGTGGCGCGGCGTGTTACCCAGCGCACATTTCCTTTGTCGTCGCGTTCTTGCTCTTTTACTTCGTACTCGCGTATCACAGAGGCACGATAAAACACCACTTGGCTTTTGCTGTGCTCGGCTTCTAAGGGCTGGGTAGTTTTGGCGAGGCCTGAAAGCTCCACCAGCTCCGTGTAGTTGCCCTGCCCCAAGCTTTGCACAATGCTCTCGTAAGTATCGAAAATGGTAGCCGCATTGGTAGTTTGGTGGTATTTGATTTCCAGCACTTTGGCCAATGCCTTACGACGGCTGTATTCCAAAAATCCACCTATTCCCAAGAGGACTACTCCGATGATAATGGCAATCATTAGGCAGTTTGCTTTGCAAGTTTACTTTTTACTGCCTCATCGTAGCTATCAGCTACAGTGGCTACAGTGGCTACGGCAGCCGTAAACTCATTAAGATCAATGTTGGCACCTGCCAAAGAGTAGCTGAATACCACGGCTTTGTCGAAAGTTACACCAAAGCTACCAAAGTGTGTGGTGGCATTGAGGTGGAGCAGTTCTTCGGCAAGTTCGGGGGTAAGCTTTACTTCTTCGGCAAGATAGGAATAGACTTCTACAAGCACATCTTCGCTATGCCAGCCTATCACACGCACATTGACACTGATGGTACCGAAAGAGAAAGAGTAGGTATCTTCGAGTCGGGTAATCTCGTGCTCGTGGAAGAGTTCTTTTATGTATTCTTCTACCTTTGCGGAAGCTTTTCGGAGGATTTCCTCATTGACTCCTTCTTTAATTACTTTGAATTTAGGCATTGTGCAAGTAAGTTTAGGTTTAGTTAAAAAAATAGGCTTATTTGTCGAGTTCGGCTTTCAGCTTGGCCAATTCATCGTCCACAGCGGAGCTATGCGACAAGGCTTTGAACTCATCATCAAGGCTGGACATATTGCTGCCCGAAAGCTCCGTAAAAGCTTGCGCTTCGGCTTCGGCTTTGAGGATTTTCTCTTCAAACTTGTCAAACTTGGCAAAGGAGTTGGAGTCGAAGCCACCTACTTGCTTGGCGATATCCTTTTGCGCCTTGGCAGCTTGGTTGCGTGCGATGAGGGTTGCTTCCTTCATTTTGGCTTCTTGGAACTTCATCTTCAACTGCTCTACTTGGTTTTTGAGGTTAGAAGTAGTAGAAGAGGCGCTTTCGTACATGCCTTGGTATTGAGCTACTTGCTGGTCGGCAGTGGCTTTTTGCTGCAAAGCTTTGCGGGCCAGGTCTTCGTTGCCGGCTTGGAGGGCTTGAGCGGCTTTGCCTTTCCAGTCGTTGGAGAGCTGTTGAAACTTGAGGTACTCACGCTCCAGCTTTTTCTCTTGTGCCATGGCCTGTGCCAAGCCCGAGGTAGCTTTGGTGATAGACTCTTGCATTTCTATTACCATCTGCTTAATCATTTTTTCAGGGTCTTCTGCTTTGTCAAGCATGTCATTGACGTTGGCTTTGAAGATATCGCTGATTCTACCAAAAATTCCCATGGTTGGACTTAGGTTTAAGGGTTTAACATGAAGTACATTGAATGAATAGTTAATATTAAGAATTATTTTTAATTCTCCCAAAATTTACGAGATAATTTACACAAGTAGCGGGTCTTTTTTGCGAAGCCTGCTTTTTTGTTCAGGAAGGGTCAGCTTCTGTTCAGGAATAAAAAAGCCCTCGCTTGGGGCAAGGGC
This sequence comes from Thermonemataceae bacterium, assembly GCA_036788275.1. Lineage (GTDB taxonomy): Bacteria > Bacteroidota > Bacteroidia > Cytophagales > Thermonemataceae > DAIQNQ01. The sequence goes on along the minus strand of DAIQNQ010000159.1, from coordinate 744 downwards.
TTGGCTCAACTAATATCTATACTTCCATTGGTGTTGGAGGGTGTCGTAAGCGTAGTACTGGTTGGGAAAGTCCACATAGTCGGGGTCTCTGAGGTATTTTTCGATAGTGCCTGTTTTTATTACTTCTTTAAAAAGCTTTAAGCCCTTTTCCTTTACTTCTTCGGCAGGAATCACAGGCGTGCAAAAGATTTCTCTATAATGACTGATACGGCCTTGGGCGTCTATCCGAAAACTGCCGCCTACACCTCTCTGGTCGCCTTTGCGCGCACTACGAGCGGGTGTAGCCATCAGGAAATAGTGTGTGCTGTCTTGATGTATATGGTAATGTAGCCATTGGTATTTGTCGAAAAGCTTGGCATATACAGGTCGATATTCGGCATCGAATCGTTTTTCAGGCTGTATTTTTTCGGGGGTGTAATGATAGACGATGACTTGTGCAAGGAGCTGGTTGCGCGTTTCGAGCGAGGGTACTTGTTCCTCAATCTTGTAAGATTCGCTTTGGCAAGCTTGCAGGGAAAGCAAGATGGTAAAGAAGCAGCAAAGTTTGAACAAGGTTTTCATCTGAAAAATCAAAATTAAGTACAAAGAAAATAAAAAAAGAGGAAACAAGCTTTTAGGGCTGTTTCCTCTTTGATATAAAAAATATAACTAGTTAACAGTACCAGGGTATTCTACTTCGTCTGTGTTCCATTCAGTCCAGCCGGTAGTCCAGTTTTCTGTACCGAAAGCACCTCTGAAGCTTAC
>DAIQNQ010000158.1:0-6929 GCA_036788275.1 Thermonemataceae bacterium | reverse complement strand
TGCTGCTTTCGTGCCCCAGCAAAGCTTGGATGTAGCGCAAATCTGTACCGTTTTCTCTTATTTTCTTGGTTTTGCTTCGCTTCCGGCCAAAATTCCACCATCAATGGTCAGCTCGATGCCTGTTACATATTTGCTTTCGTCGCTTGCCAAGTACAAAACCCCATAAGCCACATCTATGGGTTCTCCAAAGTGTCCCATTGGTATTCCAAACTCTATCTCTTCAATGATTTGTTGTCTTTGTTCCCCTTCTCCAAGTATAGCGTCCCACATTGGTGTCATAATAGCTGCCGGATGAACGCTGTTGCATCGAATTTTATAACCTTTCTCGGCGCAATAAAGGGCTACACTTTTTGTGTGATTTCTGACTGCGGCCTTGCTCGACGCGTATGCAACAGCCCCCGGAATCCCCACAAGGCCACTTCTTGAGGAAATATTCACGATGCTGCCGCCTTTTTCTTTCATCAGTTGGATGGCGTATTTGCATCCAAGCATTACACCTGTTGCATTTACACGGTGCACCTCGTTCCAAGTCTCTAAGTCTGCATTTTCAGCGTCCCAAGACCCCGGAGCTTCTAAAAATCCGGTTATTCCGGCATTGTTTACCAAAATATCCAGTCGCCCGTATTTTTGGGTGATGTATGCTGCGCTTTTGAGCCAGTCTGCTTCCTTGCCAACGTCCAGAGAAAGGTATTCGGCATTCGTTTGTAATGTCCGCGCAAAGGCCTTGCCTGCTTCATCTGCGATGTCGGAGAGGATTACCGTAGCGCCTTTTTGGTGGAACAATGCGGCAGTGGCCTGCCCTATGCCACGAGCTGCACCCGTAATAAGCGCTATTTTATTTTTTAATCTCATTATACAAGTACTTATTTGCGAGGTGTTTGTCTATCAAAAAAGCACGAAAATTCAATGCTTTACACTTTATTTGGGAAAGAATCTGCTCCATGTTTTTTCTTTCCAGACAATAAATGCCGAGCCCAGGATGAAAATGCTGCCTGTGGCGATGCCGACCATCGTGTAAAATGGCTTTTCGGGAATCCTGACGCTCAGCTCGGAGGCAAAAGCGGCATACAGTCCCAAAACGGAGTAATACATAAACCACAAATGAAATGCCTTATACTCTCTTCGGATGTTTTTCAGGAAAAGAGGAACCATGCCGGCTACCAAGGTGGCAAAGCCAACAAAAGCAAAAACATGGAACAGGCCAAACCGCCCCGTCAAATTATAAATCCCCAATGCTGAGCCGCATACCAGAATCATGGACACCACATATACATATCCCACTCTGATATGCCTTTGGGTGCCTTTGGGCTCTAATAGCACATAAGCGCCTGCGAGCATGGCAAGGATTGAGGTGATGAGATGAAACCATCCGAGCGAAGTATTTACAAAGTTATACATAATCGAATTTTTTAGATTTAATTTTGAATTTGTGATGCCATAAAATTATCAAAGGAGTATAAAGAAAATAGCTTACCCCTCCGGCAATAGATGCCCAAACAAATGAGTATTCACTGATAATGAATGTCAGTACGATGGATACCAAGGGCACAGTAAACAAGATAAGCAGTCTTTGCTTCTGCGAGGAGGTATAAAACTCTTCAAAGGCGCTCAGATGCAGCTCGCTTTTCAATTGTAAGGCTCTGTGGTAGAATAAGTACAGATTAAGATAAAGCGCAAATGCCACAAAGCCATAATACATCATCAGATGGGGGACTTGCTTGCCCTCGATGCTTACGTTGATTTCTGTATTGAAAAAGGAGTTGGTGAGGAACAAAGTCAAAAATCGCAGCGGGTACACATAAAAAATAACCAATGCGATAAAAACGGTATTTAAGATATTCAGTCTGGTGTCGTTGAGGGTATAGATTTCTGAAAATCTGAGGTGTTCATTCCATATCAAAATAATGAAAGAAATGCTGATAAGAAAAGCAGGAAGCGTTTTGGTGAAGGTCAGCAAGTCCTCAAAAGAGTTTGGATTGGTGAGGTTGAAGATGAGCAAAGTGATGGCAATACCAAAAACGGCATCAGTGAGGTTGTCGAGCCTTGAGGCACTTTCTCCACGATAGCGAATTCTCGGATCGTGCTGCCTATTTTGTAGTAGCTCATTTCTCATGGAAATTCATTTTTAGGGTGATGATACAATTTTATATTATTCAAATGCTGCCCCATCAAAGAGGGCTGTGCGTTTTTTACAGGGAAATGGCAAAAAATATGAAATTCATCACCCGATATGGGAATCTAAGCCGCTTTAAAAAATAAATTTGCTACCAGAATCAAGCAAGTCTTGATTGCTATACTAAAAAATTGTTTGTTTCAAGCTTCCCAAAGCTCTCTTCCTTTGCAAGAACCGAAAGTCGGCGAAGCCAAGGAGTTGGGAGTGGTTCAAAACAAGAAATTGCGAAAGCCCTATGAGCGTAAAACAATATTAAACAAATATTTCCAAGAACACAAGTGCTTTCATCGCTTTTTACCACCTTGTTGTGCAGAGGCTGACACGTTTATTCATAAAAAATAGGCTCTTTTCTTGGATTTTGCTATATTTGGTAGCAATCATAGTCCCTCAGATTTTGACGATGATGAAAGAAAATAGCTATCAAATATTCGATGACCGCATAGATTTTCAGTTCTATAACCTGTATTTCAGTTCTTTGCATTGCTATAAAAGCATCACGTTAGATAGAATCAATGCAATAGACTTGAAAACATCGCCGCACTCTTTGATTATTGACAGCCGAGAGGTCGTTTTTCTGAACCATAGCGACTCTCACAGCCTTCCTGCTTTTGCAGAGAAGCACCAACTGCCTTACTCAAGCCATATAGATACTTGGGCTATCCTGACAAGAGACTACCTCGATACCTACACAGAAGCCCAAATACAAGAAGCTGAAAATGAAAAACTCCAAGCCCTGGGCATTGGCCAAGAGGAATACAAAAAAATAAGCAAAAGCCTTTGCTGGACGCTCTTCGGCACGCTCGAATGGCAGTATTTGGGCTTATGGGATGTATTGGCCATGAAGCAGCACCGCAATCCCTTGTATAGGTTCTACGGAAAATCGTATTATTGGCAACTGATGGCCATCGCCCTACGGGGAAGCCCATACATCACAGCATATCGGGCTTCCGACCAAAATCCACCAAGCCACTTTACTTCAATCGGGCCAAGGTAGCGCCGTAGCCAAATTTTTCTTTCTGGGCATCGCGGAAGTAGGCCACGTGTGGGTGCTTGCTAAGGACGCGGTGTATCTCTTGGCGGAGCGTACCAGTACCTACACCGTGAATAAAAGTAACCTCATCTTTGCCCTGCACGATGGCTTTGTCGAGGGCATCGTGAAAATGCTCCATCTGGTAGGCCAATATTTGGGCGGCGTTTAGGTGCTGGTGTTGTGCCATCAGCTGCTCTATGTGGAGGTCTATGGTGGCAGTTTGCAAGGCCAAAGACTGTATCACTTGCGGCTTGATGATTTCAGGTTCATTTTTTTGGAGCATCTTTTCGGCCAAGAGCGCGGGGTTCACTTGTACTTCTTCTACCTTTAGCACTTGCGCCACCTCGTCGCGGTCTATCTGAAAAGTATAGGCTTCTTTCTGCAAAATGGGTGCTTTTTGTTTGCTTTTGGCAAAGTTGGAGGCCTTGAAGCGCATCTTCTTCACCAAAGGTGCTTGTATGGGCGCACGTCCCTTGCGGAAGGGCAGGGCTTGAAATATCAAGGCAGGCCAGTTGTCAAAATTGGCCAGAGTCCACTCTTCTGCCATCAGTTGGCTCTTGGCAGACAGTAGCCCGGCTACCAAGCCCACTTGGGTATGTCCATCGTCTTTGCAGAGCGAGAAGGGCAGCTCAAAGTCTGTATTGTTCACAAGATACAAAGCCAGCTTTTGCTCATTGATAGGCAAGAAGCACACAAATATCCCTTGCAAAGCTTGCATCTCTTGGCTTTCGGGCTTTTGGGTGCTGGGGCTGTCATTGCCTTTCAGACGTTTTTCTTCGGGGGCAATGAGTACAATTTCATTTTTGGCTACCGGAATCGTGAAGCCGTCTTCAATGGCGACCTCTATAATTTTACCTTTTACAGCTACCACTACTCCCGACTCCTTGCTGTGGAGCAGCCTTACTTTATCTCCAATATTCATATTTTCAGATATTTATATACTTATAAAACATTTAGGCAAACTTTTCGAGCTGTTTGACCAGCACTGCAAAATCTTTGGGATAGGGCGCTTCTATAAAGAGCTCCTTTTCATCCAAAGATACAAAGCCCAGCGCAAAAGCGTGGAGGGCTACCCTTTTGGTAATGGGCTGCTCGTCTTCCTCTTTGGCGGGGCGGTATTTCCTTTTTACTTGCGAGAGATAAATATGCGCTCCGTGATAGGCCAAGTCTCCGGCAATAGAAGCCTTTTGGCTGGCCAAGTGGATGCGGATTTGGTGCATACGCCCTGTGAGTGGGCGGCATTCCACCAAAGTATGCTCTTTGAAGAAGCGCAGGGTATTGAAAATCGTCGTGGCAGGCTTGCCCTCTTTTTGGCTTACGGTTACCAAACCTTTTTTGCTGAGCTTCAAGATGGGATAGTTTACTTCCAGCGCCTTGAAGTCGTGCAGGCCTCCGGCGATGGCGTGATAGACTTTGTTTACTTTTCTTCTTTCAAAAGCCATGGCCAAGTGCCTATAAGCCTCGGGATGCTTGGCAATGGCCATACAGCCGGAGGTCTCTTTGTCTAAGCGGTGGCACATCTGCGCGTCGGGGTGGTATTTTTTGGCAAGGCTGAGGATGCTCACGGGGTTTTCGAGCAGGGTACGCTCATCGAGTGCAGATACAAAAGGAGGTTTGTTGATGATGATATAATGCTCATCTTCGTATAAAATTAAATCTTCAAACTTAATTTTTGCCATGATTTGGGGGAATGTCAAAATTGATTATGAGAAAAAGCCTTGCTTGCAGAATACGCTACTTTACTTCTTCGTAGTCCACATATTCGCCTCCCTGAAAGCCCTTGTAGTTTTTCTTTTCGGTGGGCAGCTCCACTTCTACATCGCCAAAGCGCGCTTTGGCCTTTTGGCGGGCGGCTTCTCGGGCTTTGCGCCGCTCTACGGGCGAGCTGCCACTCAGCCAATAGAGGAAGCGGATGATTTTACCACTGAAGGAAATCAAAAAATACAATACTAAGAGCAATATGAAGATACTTTTCAGCAAGGGCAGCTTTGTTTGGGAACGGCACTGCAAAATTAGTGAAAGGATACGGATATAACAAAAGCAGGCTGTTGGCACTTTTGAAATTATTTCCATAAATTTGCCCCACAAAATTTCTCATTTTCTGTAAAAATCTATATGGCTACAACTTCAGACCTTTCAAGAGGGTGTTTTATTCGTTTCAATGGCGAATTGGTACAGGTATTAGAATACGAGCACCGTACTCCCGGCAACTTGCGTGCTTTTTATCAGGTAAAAATGAAAACCGTAAAAACCGGCAAATCGGCAGAACACCGCTTCCGCGCCGGCGAAGAGATAGACTTGGTGCGTGTGGAAGTGCGTGAGTACACCTACTCTTATCGCGATGGCAACAATCTGGTATGTATGGACAATGAAACCTACGAACAGGTATATGTGGGCGAGGCGCTCTTTGGCGAGGCTGTGAAGTTTATGAAAGAAGGCGTAGTCGCCAAAATCAGCTTTGACGATTCTGATACTCCTATTTATGCCGAAATCCCGCTTTCGGTAGAGTTGGAAGTAACCTACACCGAGCCGGGCGTAAGAGGCGATACCGCTACTAAAACCCTGAAGCCCGCCACCCTCGAAACAGGTGCACAAATCAGCATTCCGCTTTTTGTAGAGCAAGGCGAAATCATTCGTGTAAATACCGAAACAGGCGCTTATATGGAGCGTGTAAAATAAGTACAAGCAAAAGGCTTCGGCATGCCGAAGCCTTTTTTATATTTTGAAAAAATACAAAACATTCTCTCCAGTCCATGATACAAGCCCGTCGTCCCCGTCGCAATCGCCGCTCTGCCGAAGTCAGAGCCTTGGTACAAGAAACCATCCTCCGCAAAGAAGACTTCGTCTATCCGCTTTTTTTGATGGAAGGCGACAATAAAAAGGTAGAAGTAGCCTCTATGCCGGGCATTTACCGATACAGCATTGACTTGCTGCTCGAAGAGATTGCCGAAAGCATGCGCTTGGGTATCAAAGCCTTTGCGCCTTTTCCCCAAATCGCCGAAAGTCTCAAAGACTCCCTTGCCCAAGAAAGCTACCGTCCCGAAAATTTGTATTTGCGTGCTATCAGGGCTATTAAGCGGAATTTTCCTGAGGCCTTGCTCATCACCGATGTAGCCATGGACCCTTACAGCTCCGACGGCCACGATGGTATCGTAAAAGACGGCAAAATACTCAATGACGAGAGCCTTGAGGTATTGGGCAAAATGGCGCTCGCCCAAGCCCAAGCCGGTGCCGACATCCTCGGCCCCTCGGATATGATGGACGGGCGCGTGGGCTACTTGCGCCAACTGCTCGATGAGGCAGGTTTTACGGAGGTAGGTATTATGTCTTACACGGCCAAGTATGCCAGTGCTTTTTATGGGCCTTTTAGAGATGCGCTCGACTCTGCGCCCAAGTTTGGCGATAAAAAAAGCTACCAAATGAATCCCGCCAATCGTCGCGAAGCTTTGGTAGAGGCCGATTTGGATTATTCCGAAGGAGCCGACTTTATGATGGTGAAGCCTGCGCTGGCCTATCTCGACATCATCCGCCTGCTCAAAGACCACTTCGATATTCCCATAGCGGCCTACAATGTGAGCGGCGAATATGCTATGGTCAAAGCTGCCGCCCAAAAAGGCTGGCTCGATGAGGAGCGTGTAATGCTCGAAAGCCTGCTCAGTATCAAAAGAGCCGGCGCCGATGTGATACTCACCTATTTTGCCAAAGAGGCTGCCAAGCTGTTGTAGG
>DAIQNQ010000157.1:0-6978 GCA_036788275.1 Thermonemataceae bacterium | reverse complement strand
CCCTCTTCAAGCAACAACCACCTACTTATCCTCCATCAGCAGCAGGTGTTTGAACTTTTGGTACAAGAAAGACACCAGCAGCAGCAAAGCGCCAAAGCTGATAAAAGTAATCACCTTGCTCAGGGTATTGGTGTACTGCAAATCCCAAAGCAGCACCTTGAGCAGCACAATGGCCAAAATGCCGAGACCTGAGAAGCGGAAAAGCTTTTTGCGGGCAGCAAACCCATATACCGTAAGCCCAAAAGCATACAAGCTCCATACGAGCGTGTAGGGCAGGCGCGAGATGTCTTGTTTGGCAGCTACCATATCGCTAAGTCCCTGCTTTTGGAATAAAATAATCTGGGTAATTTCCCAACCTAGCGCCCACATCACCCAAAAGATAGTACCTAAATGCAGGGCATTGCTTAGGGAGGTATCGGGCGCAAGCCGGAGCACCTGCCGCACACTCAGAATTTGGAGCAATACCAAGAGATAGAGGGCATAGCGCCAGAGCGAATAAGGGTCGGGCGCAAGGCCTTGAAGGTACAAGTCGCGCTGCTGATTGAGGATATAAGGAAAGAGCCAAAAGACGGTCATCAAGGCCATCAAGCCTAATTTGATGAGGGTGATATTTTGATAAAGTGTATTTTCGACTTTCAGCCTTCCGGTAGTGTAGAGCCAGTCCAAAAGTACAGAGTAGCCCAACAAGAAAAAGAAAGCCCGCAGATAAATGGCATCGCCTGCCTGCGCATAAGAGTGGCCATCTATAAAAAAGGCTTTGAGGAGGGCAAGGCTGAACAAAGCCACGCTCAGCGCCAAATAATGCTGCTTTTGGCCTAAGAGATAGCGCCCCAGCAGGAGTGCGCTCCAGGCCGTCCATACAAAAAAGTAAAGCTGATAATAGACCGTATTGTTGAGCAAGGCCAGTTCGGCATCGGGATAGACTAAGAGATAGGCCGTATGCACCTCGTTGCTCAGGAGCCACAAGGCGAGCAATTGCAGCCCTATGGAGAAAAGCACCTTTGACTGTGCGGGAAGCTTTTTGATGGCCAAGAAATAATACAATGCCAGCAGCCCGCCAAAAAGCCCCAAATACAGCGCCCTCGGCCAGAGTACTTCCGGCAGGCGAAGTGCCACAAAGGCCTCGCTGCGGAGCAAGTCGAGCGTAGGATAGTACAAGGATAAAAAGAGCAAGACCTGAAAGCCCACTGCCAATTCCCAGAATAGGCGCATCCAGCGCCACTGTTTGATGAAATGAATACAAAGTCCGGCAGCCATCAGAAAGAGCATCGAATAGGCCGAAAGTACCAGCACCCTTGTTTCGGAAGCACCGCTCAAAAAGCCTTCTTGCAGCTCTAAATAGCCGCTCGCATAGCACACAATTAATAGCAATCCTTGCAATATTTGGCTGAAAAGAGGGGGAAGGAGAGTAGCCTTTTCGTCGTTGTGCATTTCGGGATTTTCTTCTTCCTCTTCGGGCGGGGTGCTGGGCAGCGGATAGCGCATATCCAAAAGTACAGCGCCTATCAAGCAAAGAATGGCTGCCAAAGACACTACAAAGCGACCATTGAAAAACATAGTGGCAGCGACTTTTTGCGGCAGTGGCTCGTAGCTTGTATTTTGGTAGGCATCTCCCCAAAAATTTATCAAAAATAGAAAAGCAAAAGAAGCTACAATATACGCAATACGCTCATAAAAGCGCTCCTGCTTGATACGTCCGATGGCCAGCAGCAACAGCGCCTCTGCAAAAACAAAGGCCACCAACCACTGCAAGCGGAAGGCTACAAAGGCCGCAATACCCACAAAAATCAGTGCAAAGCCCAAAAACAGATAATGTACCTTGGGGTCTCTGTCCTTGATGCGCAAGGCCAAGGCCGCAAAGCCTCCTTGGAGCAGGGCATTGGCCAAAGAAAAATACACACGAGCGTTGCTAGCGTCTTTGTACACCAACATACCCACTGTATAGAAGATAAAATTATTGAGCAGGAGCAAGGCAATATCCAATTGGCGCAAGGGCTGCTCTTTGAAAAATTTGTAGGCCAAAACCATCAACTGAAAAACCAAAAAATAAGCTCCCCCAAACACAATGGCCATCCAGTCTTGTTCCGGCTTGTATGCACCCGAAAACCAAGTAAGGTAGCTCGCCCAAGTGAAAAAGAAGGCAACCGTGCTGGTATAAGCCCACTGCAAGCGGAAGGCAATGAGCAGGATAATGATGTCAATCAGCAAAATATACAAAAGCAGCACTTGGATATTGCCTTGCTCGCCGCCCAGCAGCAGGGGTACGGCATAAGCTCCTACCAAACCAATCAGCCCGATGATTTCTTGGCGGTATTGCCAAGCCGAGGCATAAACGGCATAAGCCGAAATCAAAAACAAAATGCCGAAAGCGGGTACTTGCCCCAACATGGCGTAGGTATCGTAGGCAAAATAAGTAGTAAAGTACAGCGTGGCCAAAGCCCCACTCAAGAGCACGGCGCTGTAAGAGAAATATTTGTTTTTGAGGTATAAAGAAAGTCCAAAGAGCCCCAAGCCTGCACCGTAGGCCAAAAGCACCTTAACGAGGTCGGAGAGTAGCTCTTGTTCGATGGCGTACTTGAGCAAAGTACCGAGGCCCAGCACCAAAATTACAATGCCTATTTTGCTGATGAGGTTGCCCCCGATGTAGTCTTCCAAAGAGAACTTTTCTTTGCTTGCTTCTGTGTTTACTTTGGGCGCTGTTGTTTCCAAAACAGGCTTTTGGAGGTCTATGGTCATGTTTTCAGGCTGTACGGCAATTTCCTCTTTGGGAACTTCCGTAAAGACATTTTCGATTTCTTGCTTTTCGGGGATTTCGACAAGCGGATTTTCCTCCGAGATCTCTTTGAGAGGCGCTTGCACAAGGTTTTCGGGCCTTACTTCGCTGCTTTGGAGGCTTTGATACTGGCTTTTGAGCTGGAGTAGTTCCTTTTGCAGCGTGCTTTGGTGCTGGCTGATGCTCTGGAGCGCCTGCTCAAAATTGTTGATTTTGCTTTGAAGTGCCTCCAACTGGGCAGGGAGCGTGGGCGTGGGCTGCCGCAGAGCTTCTTTGCAAGCTTCTACTTCGCGGGCCAAGGCCGCCAGCTTTTGGCGAAAACTCTCGATGCTGTAATCGTAGTTTTTGACTTTTTCCTCAAAAAAATTGAGCTTCGATGCAAATTCATTCTCCATAAACGAGGCTGTTTGGATGTTTGGCAGCTTTCCTAAGAAGTGTGTAATACAGATATTCGGGAAATTGCCTTTTGTAAAGAAGCAAAATTATTGCGACATCTTCCAAAATATTTCTTAATTTGAGCTTCCCAAGTGTTGGGTGTACTTTCAAACATTGTTTATGCAAGCGAATTTTTCTGCGCCTTTGTTTCGCTATCTTTTTGTATATGTGGCCTTGATGGATATATGCAGCCATTTTTTGCAATGGCCTTTGTTGCACTATTATACCAAAGGCTTGCTGATACCCCTCTTGGCGCTCAGCTTTTTCGACTTTCGGCAGCCCTTGCAAAGCTCCCAAAAAGCCCTTTTGGCAGCCTTGGGCCTCTCTTGGCTGGGCGATGTAGCACTGCTTTTCGAGCAGCGGCACGCACTTTTCTTTGTGCTGGGATTGGGCGCTTTTCTGTCGGCACATGTTGTTTATATCTGGATTTTTATGAGGCAGCGTAGCCGTCCGGTAGCGTATTTTTATTTAATGTTACCTATGGTGCTGGGATATGTGGCTGCCTTGCTCTATTACTTGTTGCCCGCCGCCGGCGACCTGCAAATTCCTGTACTGCTCTATGCCGCCGTACTGATGTGTATGTTGCTGGCCACGCTTTATCGCAAGCAGGCGAGCCGATGGATAGTGGCAGGGGCATTGCTTTTTGTACTTTCAGATTCACTTTTGGCCATCAATAAATTCGTATTCGATATTCCTTTTGCGCAAGCTTGGATTATGATGAGCTATTTGGCCGCCCAATATGCCCTTGTAAGAGGTCTGCTACAAGCTGCGCCCAGTCCCCAACCCACGCTTACTGCGCTATGAAATACCTTGTGTCTATATTTTTACTCTTGACAATGTTTGCTCCCTCGGCGCTCTTTGCTCAGCAAGACAGCCTGCAGCTGCTCCATAAGCAGATAGCCCAAAAGCCCGATGCTGCCGCCTATTGGCAGAGAGCTTGCTACTATTATCAGAAAAAAGACTACCGAGAGGCCATCAGAGATTTGGAGAAAAGCCTTATCTTTGACCCACAGCAAGCTGAGGCCTATTGGCTACGGGCGCAAGCCAAAGAAATGTTGGGCGATTATTCAGGAGCTATCAACGACTACAACCAGCTCCTTCATATCGGTCAAAAAAGCTCCGAAAGCCTCCTACAAAGAGGCCGTTTGCGCCTCAGAGTGGGCGACCGCAGCGGTGCTTGCTTCGACTGGGAGCGCAGCAAAGCTCCCGAAGCCCAAGCATTGCTCCGACAATATTGCCAACCTTAGGGCAATATTGCTACAAAATCTACTGAGTAAAATGCAAAATTAATTGCTATTAAAACCTGACAGGTTTTGGCAGTTAAAGATTTATAATCAAAAACTTGCATCAAAAGAAACCTGTCAGGTTTCTTTGTTTAATTGTGTCTAAGTATGTTTTTTAGAGATATTCCCGGCCTGCAAGCCCTCAAACACATCCTGCTGCAATCTGTAAAACAACAGCACATTGCCCACGCACAGCTCTTTTTTGGGCGCGAGGGCAGCGCCAACCTTGCTTTGGCCTTGGCATATAGCCAATACCTGCAATGCGAAGACCGCCAAGCCGAAGATGCTTGCGGACGCTGTGCCGCCTGTGTGAAAATGCAAAAGGCCATACACCCCGATTTTCATTCTATCTTTCCCGTAAGCAGTACCACGCGCGTATCGAAGCCCAAAAGTGCCGATTTTATGAAGGAGTGGAGGCAGGTATTGGCCGAAAACACTTATCTGAACCTAAGCGATTGGCTGGCTACCATCGGTGCCGAGGGCAAACAAGCCCAAATTGGTGCCGAAGAAAGCCGCAATATCGTGGGGACGCTCTCGCTCAAAGCTTTTGAGGGAAAATACAAGATATTGATGATTTGGCTTCCTGAATACATGAATACCGTAGCCGCCAATGCCCTCCTCAAAATACTCGAAGAGCCCCCCGAAGACACCATTTTCTTGCTCGTAAGCCATCAGCCTCAACAAATGCTGCTTACCATTCTCTCGCGGGTGCAGCAAATCAATGTACCGGATTTTGAAGATGCCGACTTGCGCAGCTACCTGAGCGAACAAATGGGTTTAGACAGCGAAAAAGCCATGCAAATTGCGCATCTGGCCGAGGGCAACCTCCGCAAAGCCCGTCTTCTGGCTACCGAAATAGAAGACGACAACCACACGCGCTTTCGCGACTGGATGCGCCTCTGCTATATGAAAAACTATACGGAGTTGGTAAAATGGGCAGAAGATTTTGCAGGAAGCCCCAAAGATGCCCAAAAAAACTTGCTCTATTACGGGCTCAATATCTGCCGTGAGGCGCTGGTATGGCAGTATGCTGGCGAAGAGATGCTCCGCTTAGAAGGCAATGCCTTGGAATTTGTAAAAGGCTTCGCCAAAGTGCTGCATGAGCGCAATGCCGAAGCCCTCTATCACTATCTCAACTTGGCCTTGCAGCATTTGGAGCGCAATGCCAACGCCAAAATACTCTTTTTGGATACCTCGCTGAAAATAGCGGAGGTGATTAAAAGTTGATTCTATTTTATTTTTGCCCCATTATCATCGTCCAATAAGAACCTTTGCGGCCTATACCCAACTCGTTGTGTCCGGCGCGCATCAGGGCTTCGCAGTGGCCTTGGGTGCTGCTGAGCCATCCGTTGATAACGGCCTGCTCATTGGCGTAGCCCAGAGCGATATTTTCTGACATCGGCTTGCCTGTATAGCCATGTGCTTTGGCACGCTGCCCAAAGCTGGAGCCATCGCTTCCGGTATGCGAGAAGTAGTTTTTGTCGCGCATGTCTTGGCTATGTGCCAAGGCGGCCTTTTCAAGCTCGCGGTTCCACGTGTAAGGCGCTACGGCGGGCATTGCTTTGCCATTGCAGGTGCAGCCCTCTTGGCGTACTTTGTTGACGATTTGAAGGATGACAGCCGCATCTAATTCGTTGCCTGCTACTGCGGTGGGATTTTCAGGATTGACGGCTTCTTCGCCTTTTTTGGAGCAATTCCAAAGCAGAGTGGCCAATAAAAAGAGGGAGAGGATACGCATTGGGTTGTTGAGAAAAGATAAGAAAGATAAAACCAATGTCAATTTACGGAAAAAGGATGACTTCGTTGCAAAAATAAAAAAGCTTTTTCTTGCCTTATATAAGCATAATGAATACCTTTCTTACCACAACCAATTTATTATTCATCTTTACAAAGTAATATGCATAGCTATCTGAACAAAAATCTCTTCTTCGTAAAAGAGTTTGTGGGCTTTTTTAAGGCGGCCAACGAATTTGATATTTTCGACCCCGAAACGCAGGAAATGATTATCCAATGCCGTGAGCCCAAGCTTGGAGGCTTTACCAAGTTTTTACGCTTCACGGATTACAAGCGTATGACTCCTTTCGAGCTGGTGGTGTCGGACAAAGACGGCAAGAAAATCCTGTCTGTAAAAAGAGGCGTGGCTTTGTTTCTCTCCAAGGTACAAGTACTTGATGAAAACGACCGTCTGATTGGCTATTTCAAACAGCATTTTTTCTCTTTGGGTGGAGCTTTTACCCTCTACGATGCCAACGACCGTGAGCTTTGCAAGCTCAAAGGCAAATGGACAGGCTGGGACTTTAAGTTTATTGCCGGAAAAGAAGAGTTTGCACATATCACCAAAAAATGGGCAGGCTTAGGCAGAGAGCTTTTTACCAGTGCCGACAACTACGTGATTTCTATCAGTGATAAAGTACCTGCTGATAGCCAGCTGCGCCCCCTGATTTTGGCTTCGGTGCTATGTATTGATATGGTATTGAAAGAGTAACA
>DAIQNQ010000156.1:0-7043 GCA_036788275.1 Thermonemataceae bacterium | reverse complement strand
GCCCGCAGTGCCAAGCGCTCATAGTTGAGGTTTTGGCGGAGCTTTTCGCTGGCCAAGTGCGTTTCGGTAGCGCTGTTTTGGAGGCGGTAGCCCACACTCACCAAAAAGCTGGTCTGGTTGCTGAAAAGCACTTTCAAGCCGATACCCGCAGCAAACAATTCACCGCCGATAAAGCGCAGGTCGGAATTGTCGTTGCGGGTGGCGTTGAAGCCATAGCCGGCATCTACAAAATAATAGGGAATGAGCGTCCCCTTGCGCAGCAGGTCGCCGCGAAGGCTGGCAAAGAGCGGTACAAAGCTTTGGGTAGCGTAGAGGTCTATGCCCGTACCGATGCCCAGATAGAGGTATTGATTGAATTTGTAGCCGTTTACCAGCTGAAAAGAGAAGGCTGAGGTGTTTACATTGGCATCGGAGGTATTGCGGGCAGCCAAAGCACCCAATTCTGTATAATGCGAAAAGCCGCGCTCTTTGTAGAAAGTGCTTTGAGGAGGCTGGTAGTCGGCCTTGCTAATGCTGAGCACCTCGGCGATGGGAAATACAAAAAGCTGTCGCTCGTGGGTTTCGATGCTTATTTGGCTTTCGTTTTGGGCGATGATTTTGCCTCTCAGCACCCAACCATTTTGCAGGCTGAGCACATCTTCTTGGCGCTTTTGGGCTTGCACTTGCAGACTGAGCAGCAAGCAGAACAGGCAAGGGAGGAAGTATTTCATAAAGTAAGCGATAGTTGGTGGTAGCAATAAGAAAAAAACGGGAAAAATATCTTTTTGTTTGGGGAAGTATCTTTTATCGAAACTTATCCAAAAAATCCTTGCGAAAAGTTTTGCCAATAGGTACGTGCTTTTGCCCCTCAAATGCTACTTCCTCATCGCTAAAGCCAATGATATTTTTGATATTGACGATAAAGGAGCGATGCACCCGAATAAAGGCCGGATGTTTGACCTTCTCGGCAAATTGCTGTATAGACATAGAAGCAAGAAGCTGGCGTTCAGGAAGATGTAGTACCAAATAATGCCCACTGGCTTCTACATAGTTGATTTTTTCGAGCAGGATTTTTTCAAAAAAATTATCTTTTTTGATGAAGATATAATCTTGCATCAGCGTATAGGCTTGCAACTCCTGAAACTGCGGCAATAGCGAGGTGCCTTCGCTGTGCAGCGGGGCTTTTTGTTCAAAGTTGGCAATGGCCAGCTCCACGGCAATCTCCAAGTCGCGCTCATCAAAAGGCTTGCTCATATAAGCTGCCGGATGCACACTTTTGGCACGCTCAATGGTGTGGCGGTCGGTGAGAGAAGTAAGAAAAATAATGGGCAGGGGGGCTATTTCAAGCAGTTCGTTGGCTACTTCGATACCGTCTTTCAGGCCTGCCAAGTTGATATCCAAGAGCACCAAGTCAGGCTTTTCTTTGATGACTTCCGGCACCACATCTTCGCCTGTATCCAAGATGTTGGTAATATGATAACCCGCCTTTTTGAGAATCAGGGAAATATCTTCTGCGATGATACGGTCGTCTTCTACAATGAGTATTTTTTCCTTTTCCATAGTGCTTCGATTATCTTTTAAAGCTACAAAAAAGAAAGCAACAGGACAAAGAAAGCGTATCTTTTCTAAGGCTGTATTTCTTTTATCTTGCCATTGGGCTGGAGTTGATAGCTTTTGTTTTCTTTGCTTTCGCTGCGTGTAGCTTCTCCGCTTTGCTCGTCGGTGTATTCGTCTGTGATATGGATTTTGAGGAGGATACGCCCTGAGCTTTCTATGCGTCCTTCTATCTGTTCTATGTGCCGTGTTTGGTTTTCGGATATAGCGCGTTGGAGGTTTACTTGCAGGGCAATACAATCAATAAATTTCCCTTCAAGCCCAAAAGTACAGAGATAATAGACCTCCTCGAAGCTCTGTTCCTCTTCCCATACCAGCGCATTAAACACAATGAAAGCAACGTAGTTTTTCTGTGCGGGGAGCTTTTCTACATAAAAAGCATTGGAAAAATCATAAGCGTATTCATCGCCTTGTATTTGTCCCAGAAAAGCTTCTGCCATCTCCTCGGCAATAGCTTCGCCCATGCGACTGCCCGGTTGGTAAGGCAGTGCGGTGGGCGCAAAACCTTTCAGGAAAGCCTGAAAAGAAGCTACTTTTTGTGCCGAAAGACTGTGTGCCAAAGGCAATATTGCCATAACAAAGCTTGCCCGACGCAGCAGGTCGAGCAAGCTTTTGGGGAATAGACCGAGCAAATACATGTGTAGGTATATTTGCGTTTAGTCTTCGCTTTCGGGAGCTCCCTTGCCGGAGCTAAGGATTCTGTAAAAGAAGTAGCCCGTAAAGCCCAATACCGTAAACTGCGTGAGCAGCATCATTACCAAAGCACTTGTATTCATAGTATTAATATTTTAGAAAATTTTTAAAATCAATCTTAAAGCGTACCATCACGCTTGCGGCGGCGATAGGCAATATATACCAAGTAGCTTGTACCTGCAAATACCGACAAGAGTAAGAGGCGCGAAGCATTTACATAAAGTTTCTTGGTGGTAAGTTCCTCAATAATGGCAGGGTCGGTAGCAGCGGCAATCTCTTCATTGATGCCCTTGTTGGCAATTTGGGCAATAATAGAGCCATTGTCTAAGTTCCAGCCCTCTCCATTGCTTAGGCCTTTCACAGCGGCCACCCAGTCGCCTCCGGTAGGGTTGAGCAAAGAGCCTACAAATACGAAAATAAGCAGGGTAGGTGTTACGTATTTGATAATATATTTGTAGAAATAAGGCACTTTGATTTCTGCCCCATCATTAATCTCTTTCCATCCTTTTTCGATACCAAATACCCAAGCAAAGAGAATGGTTTCGGCCAAGGCAAATACCACCAGCGATACCGTACCCGCCCAGTAGTCGTACTCATCGAATACACCATAGTTGAAGAAAAACACCGTTGGCAAGCCCAAAGCCAATACGATGGCTCCAAAAGACCAAGCGGCGGTTTCCCTTCTCCAATTGAATTCATCGCGCATAAAGCCCATCCAAGGCGTACCCATCGCCAGCGAAGAAGTAACACCCGCAAAGAACAGCAAGCCAAAGAAGGCCACGCCTGCTACGATAGAGAGGATTTCGCCCCACTGCTGAAACAAGAAAGGCATGGTTTTGAAGCCCAAGCCCAAGCCGCCGAGTTGTACCAATTCTTGCACCTTTTCTACACCCAAGTAGCCTACGGCGATAGGAATTAGCACCGAGCTGCCCAGCACCACTTCTACAAATTCGTTCATCCAGCCGGCAGACATAGCATTGAGGGCGATGTCTTCTTTGGAGCGGATGTAGGAAGCATAGCATTGTATCGTACCCATACCCACCGAAAGCGTAAAGAATATCTGTCCGGCGGCAGCGAGCCATACCTTAGGGTTGGCCAAAGTATCAAATTGGGGAGTCCACAAAAAGTTGAGCGCTACATAGCTGCTTTGTACTACGCCTTCTACGCCTTCTTGCAATGTAAGACCTTTATAAGCCAAGAATATCCCGAACACAATGAGCAAAGGCATACCTATTTTGGAGGCGATTTCTACACCACCGCTCAGCCCACGGCTCAGAATCCAAGTATTCAGAATCACACAAAGAATAAAAAAGATGACTGCTTCATAGGGAATCCCCGTGGTAGAAGCACTTACATCGGTGTAGCTGGAGAAGAATCCGGCTACTTCGAGCTGTGTCATACCCTTAAAAGTACCTACGATAGAGTGCCATACATAAGCCATTGTCCAGCTTTCCAGATAGCAATAGTAAGAAGCCACAGCCACATTGGTAAAAATCCCAAATACGCCAATATACTTCCAAAAGCTGCGCTTGTCCATCGTATCCAGAATAAAAGGAGTGGAGTGGTGTCCGCGTCGCCCACCAAAGCGCCCCATAGACCATTCTATCCAGAGCAAAGGAATACCCATTACCAAGAAGCATATCAGATAAGGAATAATAAAAGCTCCGCCACCATTTTGTACGGCTTGTACCGGAAACCTCAAAAAATTACCCAACCCTACGGCATTGCCGGCCATGGCCAATATCAGCCCTACGCGCGAACCCCAAGATTCGCTTTTCACATTTGTCAAAGAATCACTCATGAGATAATGTTTGTGTATATGTTATTGAATTGTCTATTTTTTTCAAGAAAACGGACTTGTATGCTATGAAATTGTAAAAGCGGCGGCAATATAATTACGAAATGGTACTTTCACAAAATAAATTATGACGAAAGAGAGTTGCTGCGGCTACTTCAAAGATTTGAAAGAGAGGCTTATTCGATAAAATGAATGCCTTTGTAACTTTAATTACATATTGCTTCCTCAATAGCCAGTACCTTCGCAGCAGTAAATACTGATGGTTTGTTCATATTTGTTTGATTCAACGGATTTCTGTGGTCATGAGAAAACATTTTTTATACGTATTGATGCTGCTACCGTGGCAATCTTGTCAGAAAGCAAGCCCCAATGAAGAAGCCCTGCTATGGGAAGAGGCCTCCAAAAGTCCTTTGGAGCGCTTAGAAGCTGGCAACAAGCGCTTCCGAGAGGGAACTTCTCTGCATCCGCATCAGGGGGTAGATAGGCGTTTAGAAACGGCCATGGAGCAGATGCCCTTCGCGGCGGTAGTTACTTGTTCCGATTCACGGGTGTCGCCTGTGGTGCTTTTTGATGCAGGCATCGGCGATTTGTTCATTATCCGTACCGCCGGCAATATCGTATGGGAGCTGGAGCTGGCCAGCATCGAGTATGCCGTGGAGCACTTGGGCGTATCGGCTATTGTGGTGATGGGGCATAGCGATTGTGGCGCTATCAAGGCATATATACAAGGCAACAAAGCAAAGGGGCATATACAGCGCATTATTGAGGCGCTGGGCGAAGAAGCCGAAGAGCAGGAGGCCATCAAAACCGACTCGACGCATCGCTTGGCAGCTTGTATAGAAGCCAATGTAAGCCACCAAGTGCGCTATATTGTGGATAATTCGGAGATTATCCGAGAAAAACTTCGTAACAAAAGCTTGGTGCTCACTGCCGCCGAGTACATGCACGAGAGCGGGGAGGTGTGCTTTCGTGTTTTTTGAGGAGGAAGCGATGAGGCAAGAGGCCATAAAAAAAGAGGCTGCTCGAGGAGTTTATTTAAAAAAAATAATGCTTGAAATTTGCTCAAAAACGAATGTTTTTTGAATTTCTGCCCTTTTGGACACCCTCGGTGGTAAAGGCATAGACCTCGCTAAAGCCTTGGTTCTTGAACAAGTCCAAGCCCTCGGCCTCTACGGCCTGCACCCGCCAAGCATAGCGCGCCCCCAGCTCCAAGGCAGGCTCGGCAATGCCATAGACCAACTGGGTGCTGCGCGTGGTGGTCTGATATATCGGCAGGCTGCTCAATATCGCATCATTGGGACTGCGGTTGTTGGGCACTAATTGCACCAAGCTGAAGCGGTACTCCACATTGCGCGCGGCATTGGGGCTGGCGCTGTGGCGGGCTGTCCAAGAAAAAACTAAGTTCTGCTGTGGCAGGGGCTGCACCTTCGCCTCCTGAGCGGGCAGGTTCAGCAAGGGTGGGTCATTGAGCAAGAGCCAAGCAGAGGCCGTGCCCTGAGAGGGGGTGGAAAGCACAATGTCGCGATTGAAGTCCAAGACCTCGAAGTAGATGCGGTAAAAGCCCTCCGGCAGGCGGCCTCCATTGCGCTCGAAGGCGGTACGCGAAAGCCCCTGAAAAACCAAGTTCTCGCTTCTGAAATAAGCTTCCAAATCCGAGCCCAAGAAGCGCTCATTGATGCCCCCATTCAGAAAAATAGGGGGAGGACGGAAATCGGGGCGGGTGCGAATGGTAATATTGTTGCCTTCTATCACCAAGCGCAGGCGCACGGCATAGTTGGCAATGCTGTTGTCTTGCAGGAGCAGGTTCAGCGCCAAGCGGGTAGCGCCCGGACGGCTGTAATCTGAGAGCAGCAAGGAATTAGGTACCTGCAACTCCGTGCGGCTCAGCACCGGAAGGCTCTGCCCACGCAGCTCGTGAAGGCTGAGGAGAAGGAGGAGGAAGAAGAGGAAAGGCTTTTGCATAAGGTGCGCAGGGCTTAAACTTGCGAAAAGGGAATGCTGATACAGTGGCAAGCAAGCGGACGCTTGCAAAATAGGTGGGTCTTAGGACGCTTCGCAAACCTAAGACCAGAGGGGGTGCTAATAAAGTAGCAAGCAAGCACTAAAACAAATTTATTGGAAAAACTATAGGGAAATGCTTGGAGTTTAAGATAGTATCTAAGACCAGAGGGAGGTACCTTTCTTATTTTTAATATTTCTATTCAATACTATCAAATTCTCCGTTCATTACTCCAATTTTAATACCATGCTCTGTTTCCCAAGGACATTTAAACTCTAAATTATAGTACCTAAAGTCCAAAAAGCTAACGTCAAACCAAATTTGGTCTAAGAAAATACTTTTAAAAGCATCTTCCTCTGAGTAGATATTAAAATGGGCTTTATTGGCATCAGCTTCATTATTAAAGCCATGTAAAGTTACTCCACTGTAACTATTATTTTTAATGCAAGATTGATAGTGATTCCAAACTTCTCTTTTTAACCAAACTTCATTTTTTTGTTCAAAAGTAAGTAGTTCATTTACTACAGCAACAATTAAATTCATTTCTGCTTCTGATTCAGCACTAAGGACATTAAGAGCTAATATTTTAACCTCTTTCTTGAAAAAAGGTAAAAACAAAGTGATTTCAAACTGAGAATATAATTCATTTTGTGAAAAATGACCTTTATTGATTATCTCTTCCTTTGTCATTATAGTAATAGTTAGTTTTAAAATATAGGACTTTTAAAAAGCCCTTGCAAACCTCTGTCAATGATGGCTGCTCCTCCAGAATGACCGAAACCGCCACCTGTAGCATTATGGATTTCTGACGGAACTGGAAACATAGATTTACCATCTTGATGATGATGCCAAGTATGCTCAACACCATCTATTTTAATTTTACCATTAGGCATTGGTTGAACTTCCCCGCCGTGTTTGGTGTTTTAGCGAAGCGACACCAAACACAAAGGCTTTGATAGG
>DAIQNQ010000155.1:0-7098 GCA_036788275.1 Thermonemataceae bacterium | reverse complement strand
TGGGAGGCGAAATACTGGCCAAGCTCTTGGTAAGCACCACCGGCACCGATGCCGACTGGGTAGTGAAGCTGATTGACGTATATCCGCCCAACGAGCCCAACAGTCCGCATACGCCCGAAGGTGTGTTTTTGGGAGGCTACCAACAGATGGTACGCAGCGAGGTAATGCGTGGGCGCTTCCGCAACAGCTTCGAGAAGCCTGAGCCTTTTGTGCCCAATCAGCCTACTGAAGTAAAATTCCGCTTGCAAGATGTACTGCATACCTTCAAAAAAGGCCATCGCATTATGATTCAGATTCAGAGTACTTGGTTTCCTTTGATAGACCGCAACCCTCAGAAGTTTGTGGACAATATCTTCAAAGCCGAAGACAGCGACTTTATCAAGGCCACGCACCGCATCTACCACGATGCCCGCCGCCCAAGCGCTATCGAGGTAGAAGTATTGAAAGACTAAAATACCATAGACCTGTTAGATTTTGAAAATCTGACAGGTCTATTACTATTTTTTGATTATGACTCCGAAAAAAAGCAATAAATCTTCTGAAAAAAGAGTAATCGGGCGCAAAGATATGCTCGACCTCCCCGACTTGCAGCTCTTTGATATTCCCTGCAAGATAGACACAGGAGCTTATACCTCGGCCATTCATTGCCACAGGATACGCATTTTGCAGACTTCTGATGGTGGCGAGGAGCTTTCTTTCTTGCTGCTCGACCCCTCCCACGAAGCTTACAACCATAAAGAGTTTAGGACAAGACATTTCAAAGAAAAGGCTGTGAAAAGTTCTTTTGGGGAAGTGCAATATCGCTATGTTATTAGCACGAAAGTATGTATTTTTGGGAAAGTGAAAGCACTGGAATTTACATTGGCCGACCGCGAAGAGATGCGCTATCCAATTCTGTTAGGCCGAAAGTTTTTAAGAGAAATGCAATTAGTAGTAGATGTAGCCCGTACCAATCTCTCTCATAAAAAGAAAATCAAAAAAAATAAAGCATGAAAATTGCCGTTCTCTCACGCAAAGCCAGCCTCTACTCTACAAGGCGCTTGGTAGAAGCCGCCCGCCAACGTGGCCACGAAGTGCAGGTCATCAACCACACCAAGTGCTATGTGGTAATGGAAAAAAACAATCCTTCGGTATTTGTAGGCGAGCATGCCCTCACAGGTGTAGATGCCATTATTCCCAGAATAGGTGCTTCGGTTACTTTTTATGGAGGGGCTATTATTCGGCAGTTTGAAATGCAGAAGGTATTTACGACCACCAGCTCGCTTTCGCTCATTCGCTCGCGCGACAAGCTGCGCTCCCTCCAAATACTGGCCAAAGCAGGCGTAGGCATTCCCAAAACGGCTTTTGCCAAGTATCCCAGCGATATAGACAACCTCATCATACAAGTAGGCGGCCCGCCGCTCATCATCAAGCTCCTCGAAGGTACACAAGGCTTGGGGGTGGTATTGGCCGAAAACAAAACCGCTGCCCGCTCTGTATTGGAGGCTTTTTATAACCTCAATGCCAATATTTTGGTGCAGGAGTTTATCAAAGAAGCCAAGGGGGCTGATATCCGTGCTTTTGTGGTCAATGGCAAAGTAGTGGCCGCTATGAAGCGCCAAGGCAAGGTGGGCGAGTTTCGCTCCAACCTACACCGTGGCGGCGAAGGTATGGCCATCAAGCTCAATAAACAAGAGAA
This sequence comes from Thermonemataceae bacterium, assembly GCA_036788275.1. Classification (GTDB taxonomy): domain Bacteria; phylum Bacteroidota; class Bacteroidia; order Cytophagales; family Thermonemataceae; genus DAIQNQ01. Next base: position 5,420 of record DAIQNQ010000155.1, on the reverse strand, counting down.
AGAAGTGGCCGTAAACGCGGCCAAAGCCTTGGGCTTGCAGATAGCCGGTGTGGACATGCTCCAGTCGGCCAGAGGCCCTTTGGTAATAGAAGTAAACTCTTCGCCGGGCTTGGAAGGCATCGAAGGCGCTACGGGCGTGGATATCGCCGGAAAAATTATTCAGTACATCGAACAGAACATCCACCAAAAAGAATCGCGTAAAAAGGACAATGTGGGGGCTTAATGCAGGATTTTAAACACCAATTCCGTAAGAATATCCCCCTCATTCATACTGCCCGAATCCACACCCTTCGACTGTAAATCGGCTTGGCGGAGATAGTCTATACACTGTATCGTTTTGGGCAGCGAATACTGCCGCAAGGCTTGTAAGTAATCTTTTACGAAATAAGGATTTACACCCAAGAGCTTGGCCAAATGCCCCTCGCTGCGGTCAGTGCTTTGGTGTACCATCAGCAGGCGGCTGAACAACTGGTACAAAATAGCCAGCATCGGAATAATGGGATGGTCTTTGGGATTGGCCGCAAAATAACGGATAATGCGATTGGCCTTCAGCACGTTTTTTTCAATCAGGGCTTTTTGCAACTCAAATACATTGTAATCTTTGCTGATACCCACATATTGCTGTATGGCGGCAGGCGTAATTTCCCCCTTTTCGGGATAATTGATGGCGATTTTGTCTATCTCCTTGCGCAAGCGCGACAGCTCGTTGCCGATAGACTCAAAGAGCAACTGCACCGCCGGAGGGCCGATACGAAAACCCAGCTCCTTCACGTAGCGCTCTATCCAAGCGGGTACTTGGTTGTCGTAGAGCTTTTTGCTTTCTACCACCACCGCCTTTTTTTCGAGCGCCTTGTAGAGTGCCTTACGCTTGTCGAGGCTCTTGTGCTTGTGGCTAAGTACCAAAATGGTAGAAGGCAGCGGCGCTTCAATGTATTTGAGCAATATTTGGCTGGCCTCTTCGCTGCGCAGGTCGGCTACCTCCTGAAACTCCCGTACCAACACCACTTGGCGCTCGGCCATCATCGGGAAGCTCCGTGCTTGGTTTACCAGCTGTCCCAAGCTCAGGTCTTTGCCATAAAAAACCACCTGATTAAAACCCTGCTCGTGGGCAGGCAAAGCGTGGGCTTCGATATAATCGGCCAGTTGGTCTATAAAATAGGCCTCTTCTCCATGAAAAAAATAAATCGGCTGAAACTGGCCTTGTTGTAGGCTTTTGAGCACTTCTTCGGGTTTTTGCAGCGGCATGGGCAGGGCTTTAGTCGTTGGGGTAAGGCAGAAAAATAAAGCTCATCAGCTCCTTGTCCACCACAAAAAGGCAGCAGTACTCGTCGGGGTCTTTGTAGGCTTCGCGAAAGCGCTCTTCCTCAGCCACCAAGCCGCGCTGCACAAACTCCTCCAGATAAGATACATTGTAATACCAAACTGCCTTGGTAAGTGTCGGGTCGAGAAGCAGCTGTCCGATAGAGAGCGGCTCTTTGCAAATCGGAAAAACAGGATAGGCAAAGCCACGTACCCGCAGTTGATAAGAGGCCTCCTTGAGGGTATCGGCCACCGCCACAAAATCGCTGGTGATAGTACCCAAGTACTTGGCTTGTTTTTGTAGTTCAGGGCTATTTTCCATAGATCGTTTTGTGGCAAAGGTAACAAAAAAATGCGACTGTGCCACATCTCCTAAAATCGCTCTGGCAAAAATTCGGATTCTTCAAAATTTATCTTTATATTTAGAAGTTGCTGTTTGCAAAAACAATAGACTTCGGCCATACCTAATAGATGCTTGTCGTATGGTTGAATTTAACATATAAAAATAAAATACTCACCGTTATGTCGGTAAATAATATGGAGCTTAGCGATGCCCTTATTTGCACGCTTCTTCAGGAGTTGCCATTACCTTTTGCCATTCTCAATGCGAAAGGCTGCTTTCTGAAAATGAATCATAGCTACGCAAAGCTGTTTGGCTATGAAGAAGCTCAGCTTGTAGGGCGTTGCTTGGGCGATACCGTACAAGGCTACACGACTATGCCACAGCAGGATTTTCCTGAAAATTGGATAGCACGCCACGCAGCCGGAGAGGAATTTATGGTGCATTTCAAACAACGACTCATTCAATTTGAAGGACAGGCCTATCACTTGCTCCTTGTAAAAGATACCACCGAGGCAAAAAAATACGAACAGCTCTTCCAATCGGTAGCACGCAGCCTCCAAGTGGGTGGCTGGGAACTGGATTTGCTCACCGGAGAAAATACTTGGACAGAAGAAATATACCGTATCTATGAAGTAGATAAGACTTTCAACGTAAATGTAGAAAATGGCCTGCACTTCTACCACGCCGAAAGCCAGCCTGCCTTGCAAGAGGCGCTCCAAAAAGCCATAGAGCAAGCTATCCCCTTCGACTTGAAACTGCGCTTCATCTCGGCCAAAGGCACAGAAAAGTGGGTACGCTCTACCTGTGAGCCTGTTTTATTGAATGGAAAAGTAGTACAACTGGTAGGCTCTTTCCAAGACATCAGTGAAGAACACAAGCGACTCAATGCACTTGGCGAATTGCTTACCCAAGAACAGTACCTCAATGAAGAACTCAGCATTCGCGAAGAGCATCTGGCTGCTATACAAGAAGAGCTGGAAGAAAGCTACGAGCAGCTCAGCCTGCGCGAGGAGCGCCTGCGCGCCCTTATCGAAAATGGCTTTGAGGGCATTGCAACACTCGATGCCTTGGCACACATCACCTACCTGAGTCCTTCGGTACTCAATATCATCGGCAAGAGCTTAGAAGAGATTCGTCAGGCTTATGGCTTTCAGGTGATTCACCCAAAAGACTTTGAGATGGTACAAGAAACCTTCCTGAAAGTGCTCGACGACCCGTTTCAAAAACACCACTTGATTGTACGCTTCCTCAATCAGGAGCAAAATTATATATGGATAGAGCTGATTGCCCAAAACTTTCTCGACAATAAAGCCATTAATGGTATTGTGGTCAATTGGCGCGATATTACTGAGCGCAAGCTTCAAGAAGAGCAACTCCAAAAAAGCGAAGCCCTGTACCGTGGCTTGGTGGAGCAGTCAAGAGATATGATTGTGCAGGTAAACACCCAAGGGCAAGTGCTCTTTATCAGCCCTGCTTGTAGAGCTATATTGGGCTACAGCCCGGAAGAGTTCTACGAAAATCCGGCGCTCGTACAGCAAATCCTCCATCCCGACAGTCACAGTACTTTTGGCGCTGTGTGGCAGTTTTATGAAGAGCAAGGTTTTTTTGCCGAAGAAAATATAGAAATCCAATGGCTGCATAAAAGCGGTGCTACCGTAACGGTACAACACTCTTTCAAAAATATCTATGACAAATCCGGCAAGGTGGCAGCATTTCAAGCCATTGGCCGCGATGTGAGCCGCCTGCGCCAAGAAGAGCAGCGCCGCAAAGAAGCCGAGCTACACCTTTTGCAGGCTGCCGACCGCCTCAATCTGGCCGCACAGTCGGTACAGTTGGGGGTATGGGATTGGGATTTTGCTCAGCAAAAACTCTTTTGGAACGACAAAATGTATGAGATTTTTGGCTTTGAACAAAATGAAAATCTCAACATTATGGAACAGAGCATGCAAGCCATCCACCCAGAAGACCTCCTGTTGGTAGAAAAAGAAATGCAAGGCCGCCTTGGCCAACAAATGCCTGTGGACGTGGTCTTTAGAATTATCAGAGCCGATAATCAACAAACACGCTACATACAAGCTTCCGCTCGGATGATTACCAATCCCTTGCAAGAGCGTGTAAAGGTAATAGGTACATGCTCGACATCACCGAGCGCGTGGAGCAGGCACAAGAGATACTCCGCCAAAAAAATCTCCTCCAAAAGCTCTTCGACAACCTACCCGTAATGGTGGCAATGTTTGATAAAAAGGGGCGCTTTATCTTGGTAAACAAAGAATGGGAACGCCTATTAGGTTGGACAGTAGAGGAAACCCTCCGAAAAGGAGGCAGCTTGTTGCGAGATTTTTATCCTGATGAGGCGGTTTTTCAGGAGGTCTTGCGATTTATGCAAGAAGCCCCTCCTGCTTGGAAAGACTTTACCACACATACCAAAACTGGCCAAACACTTGACACCTCTTGGACCAACCTGAAGCTTGAAGATGGCTACTCTATTGGCATTGGGCAAGACATCTCCCAGCGCAAAACTTCGGAGCGCGAGCGCGAAGCACTTATCAAAAGGCTACGCGAATTTGCCTTTCTTACCTCGCACAATTTGCGCAGGCCGCTGGCCAATATTTTGGGTTTGATAGAGCTTTTTGGCACTTACGAAGAATACGATATTCCCGAAGAAATACAGGTCATTATCAACAACCTGCTTATTTCGGCACGCGAGCTGGATACCGTTATCTGGACAATGAACCAATCTTTAGAATAAAACTCAGCGGCAATGGCGCTTGCGCAGGGCTTCGGCCTCTAAGCTGCCCGCCGCTTGGGCGCGCTGCCAATCTTCGCAAGCTTGGGCGCGCTGCTTGAGCTTGAGGTAAATTTCGGCACGCAGCAGCAGCGCTTCAATGTGTGTCGCCTGCTTTTCTAAAAGGGTATTCAGGGGCAAAAGCGCTTCTTTGTACTTTTTCTGTGCTTGCCAAGTGCGGGCTTGCAGGAGCAAAACCTCGCTGTCTTGGGGCTTCAGCAAATGAAGTTTTTCCAAATCTTTGGCCAATGCCGCCCATTTTTCTAAAGCAAAATACAGCAAAGCACGGTTGTAATAGGCCAGCGAAAAATCAGGGTTCAGGTCAAGAGCTGCCTGATAGTCTTTTTCAGCTTTTTGTAGGTCTCCGGCCTCTGCCCTCAGCACCCCTCTGGCCGTGTAAGCTTGCGGACTGGGCGCGATGCGCAGGCTTTCGGAAAAATCCTCCAAAGCTTGCTCGTATTTGCCCCAAGCATAATAGGCCACTCCTCGGTTGTAATAAGCTTCGGCATCGGAAGGCCGCCGCGTAATGTATGTAGAGAAATCGGCCACCGCCTCGGCATATTGCGAGTAGGCATAATGCGCCAAGCCTCTCCGCAGATAGGCTTTGTGATAGTCGGGGGCTTTTGCCAGTATATCCGAGTAATGTGCAATGGCCGCTACCAAGCGGTTTTCGGCAAACAAGCCCTCGGCTACGGCAAAAAGACTGTCAGTATTTTGGGCAGACACTTTGCCGACAGACAGTAAAAATATGGTAATAAAAATTTTAAAATACTGCATGGTGCTGAGTGGAGTGGTTTTATCGTAAAAATTATTTTGCACAAAAAGCTTAATTATCAAATATTTAGCCTTACCTTTGCAACCCTTTATTTATAAACTCAAATACAGTAGTGATACTGCAAGCAAGATGAAAAAGAATTTCTCGCAAGGTAGCAAAAACAGTACAAAAAGTACGAGCTACCAACCCAAAACACGCAGCCAAGAACAAGGTGGTTC
>DAIQNQ010000154.1:0-7129 GCA_036788275.1 Thermonemataceae bacterium | reverse complement strand
GGCTTTTGGGCTTTGAGCTGCTGCTCTAAGCGGCTTGCCGCCAAGGCCACTTGTATTACGCCCAGCGTGCCCGCATTGCCCTTGAGCGTATGCAAAATTTGCTGCATTTGTACAAAGTCCTGCGCTTGATAGGCCTCTTGGCAATCTTGTATTTGTACCACAGCCTCTGCCAAAAATTCCTCCAAGCTCTCTTGCACCAAGGCTTTGCCGCCGTATTTGGCCAATTCTAACAAAATACCCTCATCCAGCGTATTGTAAGCCTTCTGTTCCGTGTTTTTATCTTTTTTGATATGTACAGAAGAAGCCTGTTTTTGGCTGAAAGCAGCCACCGTATCGAGCAGGGCTTGCGCACGCAGCGGCTTGGCAATATAGCCATCGAGGCCTTCTTCGAGCAGGCGCGTTTGGTCGTCTTGCATCGAGTAGGCCGTCATGGCCACAATAGGAGGGAGCTTGGCAAGGCCCATCGCTTTGAGCAGGCGCGTGGCTTCGATACCATCCATTTCGGGCATTTGTATATCCATCAGCACCAAGTCGAAGTGTTGACTTTGTACTTGGGCAATGCCCTCACGGGCTGAGCTTGCCAGCGTGGTTTTGGCACCTGCTATCAGGAGGATTTCCTGCGCTACTTTTCTATTAATTGCGTTGTCGTCTATAATCAAAACTTTGGGCGCACTTTTCCCAAAAAACTTCTTTCCCGAAAAAGCTTGCTCTTGAATAGGTAAATTTTGGGCATTGGTAGCCGGAGCAGCCTCAAAGCTAAACCAAAAAGTGCTGCCTTTTCCAAGTACCGATTCTACCCCGATATTGCCCCCCATGCGTTTGGCCAGCTGTTTGGAAATGGCCAGCCCCAAGCCCGTACCCGAAAAGGTCTTGGTGCGCGAATGGTCTAATTGACTGAAATGGTTGAACAAACGCTTCAAGTCTTTATGGGCAATACCGATACCGCTGTCTTCTACATTGATGCGCAGCACCGCCTTTCCCTCCGTCCATTCCTGCAATACCACCCGGATATGTACCGCACCTTTTTCTGTAAATTTGATGGCATTGGAGCAGAGATTTGAAATAATTTGAATCAGGCGCGTTTCGTCGGCCAGCACTACTTGTGGCACTTCAGGGGCAATCTCATAGCTAAGCGTATTGCCTTTGGTGCTGGCTTGGGGCAAAAACAGATGGTAAATTTTGTCGAGGGTGTATTCTAATGCAATGGGTTGGAGGTGCAGCTGCATTTTTCCGGCTTCTATCTTAGAAAGGTCTAAGATGTCGTTCAGAATATCCATCAGCGTGGCCGAGGAGCGCCTCAGGGTATTTACATAATCTTTTTGTTTGGGATTGAGGCGCGTGTGTGTCAGCAGCTCTATCATACCGATAATACCGTTCATCGGAGTACGTATCTCGTGGCTCATGTTGGCCAAAAAGCTTTCTTTTACTTTGAGAAGCTTTTCGGCAAGTTCTTTGGCTTTTAAAGCTTCTAAGGAAGCTTTTTTAAGCTCTGTAATATCGCGAATCACCCCCGAAATACGCAGCGGCTGCCCTTGCTCATCGTATTCGAGGCGCACATTGGAGATAGACTCGATAATGCGCCCGCTTTTGTGGCGCAGGCCTATTTCAAAGTTTTTCACTTTGCCCACTTTGAGCAGTTCTTTGGAGAGCAAGAGGGCATTTTCAATCTCTGCCTTGCGGCGGTTCACATAGAAATCGGCTACATTTTTACCAAGCATTTCTTCGGGGCTGTAGCCGCCCATTTCTTGAATAGAGGGGCTAATCATCAAGATATTTCCCTTGAGGTCAGATTGGTAATACACATCTTGAAAAGACTCAAAAATGCTCCTAAACTTCCGTTCGCTGGCCTTGAGTGCCATTTCTGCCTTTTTATTTTCGGTAATGTCATGAGCGATAGCCGATACCTCTCGGATGTGCCCTTCTACATCGGGAATGGGGTTAAGAAATACATCGCGCCAGAGCGGATTGCCATTGATGTCGCTTACTTGTATCTCAAAATGCTGTACCTCTCCGGCGAAGGCCGCTTGCATGTGTTTTTGCCAGAGGCCGTCCATTCCCTCTTTGCGGAGTGCCTCTTTGAGGTCGGCAAGGTCTTCGTTGAGGCGCGGAGTGATACCATATTGTATTTGGAGGGTTTTGATGTAGTTTTGGTTGAAGGAGGTGAAGTGTCGCTGCCGGTTCACTGTCCACATAATATGCGAGCCACTCTCAAATACTGCTTGTAGGCGAGCGCTTTGGCTGCTCAATTCGCCTTCTATACGCACCCTTTCGGTGGTATCATACATAATGCAGCGCAGGGCGAGGGGCTTGCCTTGTGCATCGAAGCGGCAGCTGATACGCCCGCTGAGGTAGATAGTTTCGCCTTGGCTATTGAGGAGTGCCGTACTGATGCTTTCAATCTGCTCTCCTGCCATAATGCGGGTAATCTGCTGATAGGTATCGGCTTTGTATTGCGGATGCAGCAATTCTTTGATATTGATAGCCCGTAGTTGCTCATTGTTGTAGCGCAGTTTGTCTTTGCAGGTTTTGTTGAAAAACAAAAAGTTGCCTTCGATAGAACACACAAAAATCAGGTCGTTGGAGTTGTCGAAGAGGTCTTGCAAGGCAGCATTGGTCTGCTCCAAAGCATCTATCACTTCTTCGGCTTGTACCCGCTGCTGGAGCTGCTCTATGATGGCAATCAGCTCTTTTTTGCTGAGTTTTTCGAGATTTTGTACTTGTAGCATCAGGGTAAGGGATAAGCATTTACCAAAAATACAATTTTCTCTGATGATTCTCTCGATTTTATAGTGTATTCCAAAGCCTGAAAAAGCATTTTGCCCCTGCTCCAAGGCCAAGCTCAGAGGAGGGGCAAAAGAAGTACAGGTACAAAAGCCTTCTGCCTACGCTCAAGAAATACTTTTGTTGCTTTTTTGGGCAATCAGGTAAAAAGCAATCAAGCTCAGGCCGCCAAAAAGAAAAATCATGGAGAAAAAGGCCACCGGCTCGGGTAGTTTACCGATGTTTTGGAGCACATGCCCAATCAAAATGCCCAAAGCGATACCCACGCATACGATGCCATACTTGAGGGAGCTGAATTGACTTTTTACCCTGCTGTAAAAAATAGAGGCATCAGCACCTTTTTCTATCAGTGCCATGCGCTCACGGTGGCGGGTAATGTAATAGAAGTAGGTAATGCCAAAGATGGTTCCGAAAAAACTGACAATGGCCAGTGCGCCTTCAATATCCATAGGTATAAAATTTTATTGTGAAACATTTCTTGCAACTTATACTCTTTGACAAGCCCTTCGGCGGGGAGGTTACAAGCGCTTGTGGTTTTTTCTGAAAAAGTTCTGAAATTAGATGCTCTTCTTTCTCATCTTGTAGGGTTCTTCAATGAAAGGTACTTTAGTGCCCTTTGTGAAAATCTTTGTGTTCTCTGTGGTAAAATCAAAATTGTAAGTGAATGAAATCCTGAAAAGCACTTTCGTCTCGGTATAAAAAATCGTGTCCATCTTGCTATATTTTTAATAAAGAATCCACAACTTTGCAGAAATCTTTTTTTACATGCATCTCATAGGTACAGAGCTTTCTGTGGCGACCTCACTTTTACGTGCGGGCAAGTTGGTAGCCATTCCCACCGAAACAGTCTATGGCTTGGCGGCCAATGCCCTTTTGCCTAATGCCGTAGCGGCTATTTTTGAGGCCAAAAAGCGCCCTTCTTTCGACCCGCTCATCATCCATACCGACTCTCTCGAAAAAGCCGCCCTTTGGACAGGCGCTTGGCCTCCCTTGGCGCAGCGCTTGGCGGCGCACTTTTGGCCCGGGGCGCTCACCTTGCTCTTGCCCAAAAAAGCCATTATCCCCGATTTGGTAACTGCCGGCTTAGATACCGTGGGGGTGCGTATTCCCAGCCATCCGCTTACTCTGGAGCTACTCTCGATGCTCGACTTCCCGCTGGCAGCTCCCAGTGCCAATCCTTTTGGCTATATCAGTCCTACGCAGCCTGCTCACGTGGCCGCACAGTTGGGCACGCAAGTAGCCTATATTTTAGACGGAGGCGCTTGTGAGGTGGGCATCGAGTCCACTATTATTGGTTTTGAGGCCTCTGGCGAGCCTTTGGTATATCGTTTGGGGGGCATTGCCTTAGAAGAAATAGAGGCTTTTTTAGGGCAGAAAATAAATGTAAAAGCACATTCCACTTCCAATCCCCAAGCACCGGGCATGCTGTTGAGCCACTATGCCCCCCGCAAGCCCTTTGTATTGGGTGGAGGCTTGGAGGCGCTTTTGGAAAAATACGCCCCCAAAGAGATAGGAGCGCTTACTTTTGGAAACAATTGGCCACAACTGCCCGAAGAGAATCAGTGCAATCTTTCGTTAGATAAAAACGACAGAGAAGCGGCGCAGTATATTTTTGCGATGATGCGCCAACTCGACCAAATGCCCGTAAAAGTAATTTATGCAGAACTGCTGCCTGCCGCAGGCTTGGGGCGTGCTATCAACGATCGTTTGCGTCGTGCAGCTGCCCAGAAATAGAACTTTCTATCTGACGATTCAATATCTAATTATTACACTTTCATCTTATCGCTTATGCAATACCTCCAGTTAAGTACCGATGCTTTCTTTGAAACCGTAGTAGCGGCCTTGCCCCAGCTGCAAGCCGATACCCAGCCCGCTTGGGGGCTGATGAGCGCCCAACACATGCTCGAACACCTCATAGTAGTCATCAAAGGCTCTGTGAGCAAGGAGTTCGACCCTTCCAAAAGCCCCAAGCCGCATCAAGTACAAGCCAAAGAACATTTCCTGATGACTGACGCAGCCTATCCGCAAAACGCACGCAATCCTTTCCTGAAAGAAGGCGAAACCCTTGCACCCTTGCAATATGGCAGTCTGGAAGAGGCCAAGCAGGTTTTTGAAAAGGCCTTGGCTGAGGTGCTGGCCTTTGTGGCACTGCCCGAAAACCAAGAAAAGCTCTTTTTTCACTTGTATTTTGGCCCTTTGAACATCAAGGAGTTTTTGCGCTTTCACCAAAAGCACATTGGGCATCATTTTACACAGTTTGGCTTGTTGGGTTGAGATTTGCACCAACAATCAATTGCTGATTCAGGGCTTTTTTCTAAATTGCGCCTCCAAAAAATACATCTCTTATGCGCAAGCTTCACGAATATCATTTTGCAGGAAAAAAAGCCCTGATTCGAGTGGATTTCAACGTACCGCTCAACGCTCAATTTGAAATTACCGACGATACCCGCCTCAAGGCCAGTGTGCCTACCATTCGTAAAATTTTGGACGATGGCGGTGCGGCCATCTTGATGTCGCACTTAGGCCGCCCCAAAGAAAGCCCTGCCGAAAAGTACTCCCTCAAGCATCTGCAAGCCTATTTGGCAGAGGCCTTGGCCTGCAAGGTGCATTTTGCCCCTGATTGTATAGGCGAAGAAGCGCAAAAATTGGCTGCTTCCTTGCCCATGGGCGAGCTGCTACTGCTCGAAAACCTACGTTTTTATAAAGAAGAAGAAAAAGGCGATGCCGACTTTGCCCGCCGCTTGGCCGTCCTCGGCGAGGTATATGTAAACGATGCCTTCGGTACGGCACACCGTGCACACGCTTCTACGGCAGTGATTGCACAGTTTTTTGCCGACAAAGTATGCGGCTATGTGATGCAAGCCGAAATAGACAATGCCCAACAAGTACTCGAAAATGCCCAAAAGCCCTTTGTGGCCATTATGGGTGGAGCCAAAATCTCCGACAAAATTCTCCTCATCGAAAGGCTTTTAGACAAGGTGGACTACCTGCTCGTGGGTGGGGGAATGTCTTATACCTTCTTTAAGGCAATGGGCGGACAAGTGGGCAATTCGCTGGTAGAAGCCGACAAGTTGGACTTGGCGCTGCGCCTTATCGAAAAGGCCAAGCAAAAAGGTGTACAGCTGCTCTTGCCGCAAGATTCTTATGTAGCCGATAAATTTAGCAATGAAGCACAACGCCAAGAGGCCGACAATATGCAGATTCCCGAAGGCTGGATGGGCTTGGATATCGGCTCCAAGGCGGCTGCCCAATTTGCCGAAACCATCAAAGCCTCCAAAACTATCCTTTGGAATGGCCCGATGGGCGTATTCGAGATGTCGAATTTTGCTCAAGGTACGGCGCAAGTGGCCAAGGCCATTGCCGAAGCAACCGTCCAAGGGGCTTTCTCGCTGATTGGTGGGGGCGACTCTGCCGCGGCGGTCAATCAGCTGGGCTATGCCGAGGCGGTTTCCTATATTTCTACCGGAGGCGGTGCTTTGTTGGAGTATATGGAAGGCAAGGAGCTGCCCGGCGTGAAAGCGCTTGGATAATTTTTTATACAGGAAGAGAAAAATTTGCTTTTGAAGCATCATTTCATTACTTTTCTCTTCCTGTTACCGATAGATGCTATGCCTTTAAGATTTTTTACTTTTTTGTCGCTTTTTTTATCGTTTTCTTGCGCTTTGCAGGCGCAGCAAGGCGATAGTGACCCCGCGCAAAGGCTTATCGAAAGTCCCCAAAACTGTTCGGGTTGTGTGGAGGAAGTGCTGGCTTATTGGCGAAAATTAGACAGTCTGCAACTCGAAGAGCAAGCTTTTGCATTGATAGAGCGGGTGTATCATCGTGCTTCTAAGGCAAAGCTGTATTTGGGTCTTTCGGGCATTTACCAGCAAGATGGTAAATTTTTACAAGCCATCGAATGCGCAGAAACTGCCGAGTTGCTCTTGCAGGGTAGCTACGAAGAAGGCCTCATGGCCGATGTATATGACCGCCTTTGCAACCTGTACTATCTTGCTAAAAAGTACCAAAAATCTTTAGACAACTGTCTGAAATCTAATAAAATATATGAAAAAACGGGTACTGATGAAAAACTCTGCGAGCAGTGGAGCTTTATTGGCGGGATTCACTACCGCATGCAAAACTATGCCTTGGCTTTAGAAAGCTTCGAGCAGGCTTATCTTTTTGGGGAACGCTCCGGCAAAAAAGAACTGCTGAAGCTGCAACTCAACAACATGGCGCTGGTATATAAGGCACAGCAAGACTTGGACAAGGCGGAAGAATACTTTGAAAGAGCCCTGCAAATGGCTGAAGAGGAATCCGATAGTGCTTCCATAGGCTTTATGAGTGGCAACTTGGCGGCGGTATATGC
>DAIQNQ010000153.1:0-7172 GCA_036788275.1 Thermonemataceae bacterium | reverse complement strand
AGCAGGGCTTGGTACTGTTTGGTAAGGGCGTTTTTGGGCTCTTGGAGGATGTGGAAGAAGTCGTCTTTGGTGAGGCTTTGCAGCTCTACCCGAATCGGGAAGCGCCCTTGCAGCTCAGGAATCAGGTCGGAGGGTTTGGATACGTGAAAGGCTCCTGCCGCAATAAAAAGGATATGGTCGGTACGCACAATGCCATATTTGGTATTTACGGCGCTGCCCTCTACGATGGGCAGGAGGTCGCGCTGTACGCCCTCGCGGCTTACATCGGGGCCGGACTTTCCACCACCGCTTCCGGCTACCTTGTCTATCTCATCAATAAAGATAATGCCTGTATTTTCGGCACGCCAGATGGCTTCTTCCTTTACCTCGTCCATATCAATGAGCTTCGCAGCTTCCTCTTCGAGGAGGATTTTCTTGGCTTCGCCAATGCTTACTTTGCGTTTTTTGGTTTTGGTGGGCATCATACCGCTGAGCATCTCCTGAAGCCCCATCAGCGAAGCTTCATCTATGCCGGGGGCTACTACGCCCATATTGCCCATGTTGTTTTGCTTTACTTGGATTTCTATTTTGCGCTCGTCCAGCTCGCCATTGCGGATTTTGAGACGAAATTGCTCGCGGGTTTTTTCGTTGAGGGTGGCTTCTTCTTCCTGTACGTTGTTGTTAGGGTTGTTGATACCAAAGAAAACGCCCGTGCCACCATCTTTTTGCTTGATGGGGGGAATCAGCTCATCAAGGATAATGTCTTCTACGATTTCGGCGGCACGTACCTTTACGGCCTCTTGCTTTTGGCTGCGCACCATGTTTACTGCTTGTTCGGCCAAGTCGCGCACCATACTTTCTACATCGCGGCCTACATAGCCCACTTCCGTAAACTTCGAGGCCTCTACTTTGATAAAGGGTGCATTGGCCAGCTTGGCCAAGCGGCGGGCGATTTCAGTTTTGCCCACACCCGTAGCCCCAATCATCAGGATATTGTTGGGGATAATCTCCTTCTGCATGTCTTCGGGGCTGCTCATACGTCGCCAGCGATTGCGCAAAGCGATGGCCACATTCTTTTTGGCATCGGCCTGCCCGATGATGTATTTATTGAGTTCTTCGACAATCTTTTTGGGGGTGAGCGCTTCTAAACTCAGCTCGCTGTGGATGCTGTCCATATTTTTGTAGGGAAAGTAGTTGGGAATAAGTACGATAGAAAGAGGCTTGCACGCTTAGTTAGACTTGTCGGGAGCAATGATAATGCTTCTGATTTTCTCTATCTCGGCCTCAATGAGTTTGAGCTGTGCCAAGCTGATTTCTACATTTACGATGTCGTGCTGAATCGTAACCACCGTATTATTGACAATCTCGGTGGTGGCGCGCTGGTCTTCGTAGGTGATATTTACTTTGTCATAAATATCCAACAAAGCATCAAAATCATCTCTAAAAGAAGAAATGATTTCATTGTCGTCATAAAAAGAGATGTACAAAGACAAGTTCGCGAGGTAGATTTTCTGCTCTGCGATTTGCTTTTTCAGCTCTTCGTTTTGGTAGCCGGAGAGACGCAGAATCTGGCAAGAGAGGTGCAAAAACTCTATCCAAGCACCCGTCGAAACCAAGAAGCTGTGCTCTACCTTGTCTTGGCCAAGGGTAAAATACTGATGGTAGCGGTCGTGGCTAAGCTGCGTGATGATGTCGTAGAGCAAGGAGTCGGGATTTTGGCGAAAGTGCAGAAGCTTTTCTTCTCCTTCGGTGATGCACAAGTCCTTGGCAAATTGGTTGATGGCCTTTACATAAGCCAGATTGTAGGTGGTATCGTGGTTCATGCAGGCATACATCAGGTCGGTGCTGTACACGCCCAAGTTCAGCGCTTTTTTGGTTTCGTTGGGATAAAGTTGGGTATTGATGGTAGAATCCAAGAGTTCGGGATGGTACTTTTTATCTACATTTTCGAGCAGCACAATCACTTCGGGGATAAAATCGGAAATGACAGGTGTAAAAAGGTAATCGGCCAGCGTATCTACCTCGGTGCTGTCGTCGTTGCTGAGTGCTTGCTCTTTGCGAAAGCCTTCACAGGCGACAATGCTAAAAATACAGAACAAAATAAATCCGACAAAGAGGCTATTTTTTACCATTTGTGTTGATGTTGTTAAGGCCTTTCAAGTTATTGAATAATCAGGTAAATCACAAATTTTATCAAGAGGCACTTTCTTCTATTTGTTGGCAAAGTGCTTCGTACCAAGCTTCGCCGTATTTGCGAATGAGGGGCGCTTTCAGAAAGCGATAGAGCGGTACGCCTAATTGCTCGCCCAAGCTGCAAGCCGGACTGCAAATATCCCAACGATGGTAGTTGACGGCCTCGTACAAATCGTAGCGGGTAATACGAATGGGGTACAAATGGCAGGAGATAGGCTTGGGAAAGCTGATTTTGCCTGCCTGATGGGCTTGCTCGATGGCGCATTTGAGCGTGCCTTGGGCATCATATACGGCAAAGGCACATTCCCTGCCCTTGATGGTGGGCGTGGTATAGTCACCATCGCTGTCTATCACAAAAAAACCTTGGGCTTCTATGGCGGCAATGCCCTCGGCATTCATATAAGCGCTCACTTCGGGGTATATCTCTTCCAGTATGGCCAGCTCCTCTTGCTCCAAGGGTGCGCCCGAGTCGCCTTCTACACAGCAAGCACCTTTACACTTCTCCAAGTGGCATACAAACATTTTTTCGGCGATGTCGTCGCTCAGATAAGTGTTTTCTACAATAATCATATACGAGTTGGGATTGCGGTAAGCAGCTTATATTTTGTCCATCAAGAAAGCAATCTGCACGATGGGCAAATACAAAAAGGAGCCAAACATAATGCGGAGCGCCGCTTCGCGCGAGCCGTCTTTCATCAGCGAGAAGGTCTGTGCCAAGAAAAGGCAGCCACAAACCGTAGCGATGATGGCCGAAGTGATGCCCGTAAGCTGAAACAAAGCAGGCAAGAGGCTGAAGGGTATCAGAAACATGGTGTAAATCACAATCTGCAAGGCCGAATTGATACTGCGTCCCGTTTTGGAGGGCAGTAGCTTGAAGCCAGCCTTCTGATAGTCATCGTCCAAGACCCAAGCAATAGCCCAAAAATGTGGGAACTGCCAAATAAACTGAATCCCGAAGATAATCATGGCCTCATAGCTGATGGCTCCGGTGGCGGCTGTCCAGCCCAAAAGTGGTGGCAATGCTCCGGGGATAGCTCCTACAAATACGGCAATAGGCCCTACTCTTTTGAGGGGCGTATAAACAAAGCTGTATAAGATAACCGAAAGAATGGCCAAAGAGACCGTCAGCATATTGGTATAGGCCAGCAGCAAGCTCATTCCCAATACAAGTGTAAGCACCGAGAAGGCCAAGGCTTCATTCACACTCAGGATTTGCAAAGGCAGGGGGCGCTGCTGGGTGCGGGTCATGAGCTTGTCCAAATCTTTTTCTATAATTTGGTTCAAGATAATCGAAGCACCTGAAATCAGAAAGCCGCCCACCGCAAAAGCCCAGAAGTGTACCCATTCGATAGCGCCTTGGCTGCCGAATACATAGCCAAAAGCAGCCGAAAAAGCCACCAAAAAAGACAAGCGGAATTTCAAAAGCTGAAAATAAGCCTTGAGCTTGGTACTCAGCGAGAGCGAAGCCTCCTCAACAATTTTATTTTCTATCTGAATCATGAAGCCTTAGGTAGTATATGTGAAACGCTCCGCAGCCACAGTGCGTGGTTGCAGCGCCAAAATTATGAAAAATTGTTGGCCTAACATAATAATTCCTACCACTAAATGCACCGGTTGCATCAAAGCAGGCAAAGCCCAATAGGCCAACACAATACCGGAGAAGATTTGTACCAAGGTAGTGGCCAACAACAAGACGCTGCTTTGCTTCAAAAAAGGCGCTGCTTGTGCCTCTTTGCGCAGATAATAGAGCAGTGCCAAGCTGCTGCCCAATACCAGCCAAGAGAAAGAACGATGCACCAAGAAGGAAAGCCCCACGGCTTCTACCCATTCAGATTTTTGAGAGGCACCCAAAGCTTCGGCCACCACATCCAAGGCCTCGCGTACTTGTGTGCCCAGCATAGTTTGAGCAAAGGTAAGCACCAAGGCCACCCAAGCCAAATTGCGCAGCAGCTTGGGGCGGGCGATGGCTTGGCTCTGTGTGGCAATAAAAGGCTCATAAGAAAGATAAAGCGCATAAATGAGCAGTAGCACCATCAAAATCGCCAAAAACATGTGTACCGTAATCATACCGCCCAGCAGGTTGGTAGATACCACCACCGAGCCAATCCAGCCCTGAATGCCCGTAAGCAGCACCGAGGCCAGCGAAATCCAGAAAATCACAGGCCTGCTTTTGAAATAGGTAAAAGAGGCCAAAAAAGTAGCAAAAATCAGTAAGCCGATGACCGCTCCAATCAGGCGGTTTACATATTCTATCCAAGTTTTGAGGGCGTTGAAGTCCTGCTCCACATAAATGCTGGGGTCGTTGGCCAAGCGCTCAGCCAAGCTGTTGAAGCCCAAAGCACGAAAATACTTGGTAAGGCGCAGGTTTTTTTGCTTGCGCTGCTCGGCATATACATCTTTATAATCTTCGGGGAGCTGGCTCAACTCCGTAGGCGGAATCCACTGCCCGAAGCACTTCGGCCAATCGGGGCAGCCCATACCGGCTCCGGTGGCACGCACAATGCCTCCTACCAAAATCAATAGATATACCGCTACTACGGTAGCAGTACCCCAGCGGCGAAAATTGCGTCCTTGTGTTGAGAGATGTTTCATAATAAAAGTGTGTGGCAGTGATGAAAAACCGCCAATTTTCTGCTTATCTTTAGTAGAATCAAAAAATGAATCCTTTTGTTGAGCAAAATAAAAGCTTTTTTGCGAAAGCCCCAAGCCGATAGCTCAAAAAGCCTTTTTGTTGGTAAAAAGTTGTTTGAATGAGTCATTGGTTTTCATTCTACCCTCTTGTTTTGATGAAAGACTTTTTTATATCGCTCCCATGGAGCTTTGTATATGGCTTATTGAAAACTATTATTAGGCCGCCCCTCTGGGGCTTGAGTGGATATATAGCCCCAGAGGGGCGGAATCTTCATAGCAAAGCCATCAGAGAAATAAAAGCCCTGTAAGGGCGATATAAGAAACCTTTGCCTGTTTTCCTAAGTCAAACAGCTTCTAAAAATCATTCATTATGAAAAATCTCCTTTTGCATACCTGCCTGCTGCTTTCTTCTTTCAGTATTCGCTTTGCGCAAGACAGCGCCCCGCCCGACCTGAGCGAGGCCATGCAAAAGAAGCATCAACTTATCCTCAAAGCTTTGCAGAAAAAGGGGCTGGCCGACAAAGTGGGCATCCTTTCGGCGGCACGCAACGAGCAACTCAACAAGCTGCTGCCTCTCTCTGCCGACAAATCCTTTCACCTCAAAGGCATGGCCATAGACTATTGGGTGGGCGACCTGAATGCCGATGGCAAGGCCAATGGCCAAGATGTGGATATCTTCTGTACTTTGATTCGCAGCATCGAGCGCAAGCACCCCAAGCTTACGGGTGGCTTGGGCACTTACAAGGGCAAGTGGTATGGCCGACAGATGGTGCATACCGATGTGCGGGGCTATCAGGCAGCTTGGAACAAGTAAAATAGATATTTTTTGGAAGAAAAGGTTGTTTTTTGAGGCTAATTTTGGAAATTTTTAATTTTTTTTGAAAAATTTGATTAAAAAATGAAGCAACTTTCTGAAAATTGCAAAAAATACTTAGCTTTGTGCTTGATTTCTAAACACACAAATCCCCAAAAGCATTTTTTATGTCAAATCTTCGTTTCAAGGCACTCGAACAAGCCCTCAATCGCCCCTTCGTAAAAGTAACGCCTCCCTCGGAGGTCATCTCGGAGTATTTTGGTGTGAATGTATTCAACCAAAAAGCCATGCAGCGCTACCTGAGCAGCGAGGTACTCAAAAAACTCAAAAATACCATCGAGCAAGGCCAAATCATAGACCGCACCTTGGCCGATGCCGTGGCCGCCGGAATGAAGGCTTGGGCGATTGAAAGGGGCGTTACGCACTATACGCACTGGTTCCAGCCGCTTACAGGTGCTACCGCCGAAAAACACGATGCTTTCTTCGACATAGACCCCGACGGCACGGTGATGGAAAAGTTTAAGGGCAGCGCCTTGGCACAACAAGAGCCTGATGCTTCTTCTTTTCCGAGTGGGGGCATTCGCAGTACCTTCGAGGCGCGCGGTTATACCGCTTGGGATGCTTCTTCGCCCGCCTTTATTATGGAAAACAATGGCACCAAAACGCTCTGTATCCCCACCGTATTTGTATCTTATACAGGCGAGGCGCTTGACTATAAAATGCCTCTGCTCAAAGCCCTGAACGCTGTGGACAAAGCGGCCACTGCGGTATGCCAATACTTCAATCCCGATGTAAAGAACGTAATTGCGACCCTCGGCCCTGAGCAAGAATACTTTTTGGTGGACAAAGCCCTCTATTATGCCCGCCCCGACCTCGTAACTACCGGAAGAAGCCTCTTTGGCCATACACCGCCCAAAGGCCAGCAGCTCGAAGACCACTATTTTGGCTCTATTCCTTCGCGCGTGCGTACTTTTATGGTGGACTTTGAAATTGAATGTTTGAAGCTGGGCATTCCCATTCGTACCCGCCACAATGAAGTAGCTCCCAGCCAGTTTGAATGTGCTTCTACTTTTGAAGAATGTAACTTGGCCGTGGACCACAACCTGCTGCTGATGGAAGTGATGGAAAAAGTAGCCGAAAAGCATCAATTCAAAGTGCTCTTCCACGAAAAACCCTTCGCAGGCATCAATGGCAGCGGCAAGCACAACAACTGGTCTTTGGGTACAGATACGGGCATCAACTTGCTCGCCCCCAGCAGCAAGGCCAAAGACAACCTCCGCTTCCTGACCTTCTTTGTGAATACCATCAAAGCGGTACACGACCACGCCGATTTGCTCCGCGCCAGCATTATGTCGGCAGGCAACGAACACCGCCTCGGTGCCAACGAAGCGCCTCCGGCCATTATTTCGGTGTTTATTGGCAAGCAGCTGAGCGAAGTGCTCGATGAGCTGGAGAAAAAAGCTTCTATCAAACTCAACAAAGGCGATAACCTCTACCTCAAAACGGGCATCAGCAAGATTCCACCCCTTTTGCTCGACAATACCGACCGCAACCG
>DAIQNQ010000152.1:3983-7182 GCA_036788275.1 Thermonemataceae bacterium | reverse complement strand
TTATTAATCCCCCCCAAAACATAAAAAAGCCCAAAGATACCTGCATCTTTGGGCTTTTGGGCAGACTTATCTTTTCTCCAAGTCTTTGATAGTATCTTCAATTGCCTTCTTGTTTTCTTCATCGGGCGCTTGTTTTAGGGCTATTTTGTAGTATTTCAGAGCTGTTTTGCTGTCTTTCATCGCCAAGTGCCCTCTGGCCAATCCTACATTTACAGGCCATTTATTAGGATTTTTCTTTGCATTGAGCTTGAATATTTCCAAAGCCTCCGGCGCTCTGTTTTGTGAGAGCAGCCAACGCCCGTAGCCGTGGAGGTCTTGTACGGTGCCATATTCCAAGGCGCTTTCCATAGCTGTTTTGGCTTCTTTGGGGCGGTTGAGTTTTTCCAAAATGCGCGACTTGGTGGCCAAATTGGTAAAATTTGTTTGCCGACCGATAGAATTTTCGCACCATTGCAAAGCCTCCTCCAAGTTGGTGTTATTGTCTAAGCAATAAGACGCTGCCGAATGCCAGCCCACCCACGAAAAAGCAGGCGTAGAGCGCAACTCATTGCGCATATTATCAATCACAATCTTGTCCACATCGGCCTCTACCGTAAAGCTTGCTTGGAGCTTTTCCCAACGCAGCGTGATGTCCACTGCACCTTTTTTGGCATTGGTAAATTCAAAAAGCATCATCTCTTGGTAGGCTGCCTCCATCGGTTTGGCCGTTACGCGGGCTACATCTTCTTGAGGATTATAAAAAAAGCTGCCCCAGGAGCTGGCATTTTTGGAGAGAATAAAAGTCCATTGCTCTTTTTGTACCAAGATGTGCAGACCATATTTTCCGGCAGCAACTGCCTTGCCGTTTATTTTTACTTCGTGCGAAAACTGAATCGTGGTATTTTCGTCGGCACCTGCCCGCCATGGGAAAGGCGTACCTTGGCTGTACGGCACCAGCTCGCCCCATACTTTTCGTCCTCTTACTGCCGGGCGGCTGTACTCAATCGTAACTTCAGAAAGCCCCAGCTTTTGCATCGTGAGCGCACGCGGGCTTACGGCAGGGGTAGTAACAGGCGGAAACTGCGCTTGCACCGACGCGCTGCACAGCATACAAAATAGACCAAACAAGGCAATCAGGGAAATACGCATAGGGTTTTGGGACATAAGATGAATGGAAGGAAATATTTCTCCAAAAATAAAAATATTTTTCGAGAAAATCTTTGCTTTTCATTAGCGCTTCTCTAAATTTGCCAACGATAACAGTTAAACAACATTTTTTTGTTTATGTACGCTTTTCAATCTTCTACAAATGCATGGTGGTGGCACAGCTCAAAACAAGCTGTGAACGAAGCTTTTGTACGTGTAGAGGTGTAGCGTTTTCAATGCGAATCCCCAAGCGGCTTCTTGTTCATAGCAACGAGAAGCCGCTTTTATTTTATATCCAAAACACAAGGTTTATGCAAGAAATTTCCACAAAAAGTACCCCCAATGCCAAGACGCAGGGCTTCCAGAGCAGCTACAAAAAAATACTGGCCGACACTGTTACCCCGGTCAATTTGTACCTCAAGCTCCGCGACAAATTTGCCAACAGCATTTTGCTGGAGTCTTCCGACTACCACGGCAACGAAAACAGTTTCTCCTACATCTGCTTTCAGCCCATTGCCCGCTTCGAGTTGCAGCGCGGCCATTACACACAGCAGCTCCCCGGGCAGCCTGCTCATACCCAAAGTATCGCACCCGGCACCAAGGTCATGGACTTGCT
This sequence comes from Thermonemataceae bacterium, assembly GCA_036788275.1. Classification (GTDB taxonomy): domain Bacteria; phylum Bacteroidota; class Bacteroidia; order Cytophagales; family Thermonemataceae; genus DAIQNQ01. The sequence continues at coordinate 5,441 of DAIQNQ010000152.1, read as the reverse complement.
CGATGGCTTTAGCAAGCACTTCAAAAGCCAAGATCTTGGTCTGCCTTTTATCAGCAATGGTATTTTTGGCTACACCGCTTATGATGCAGTACAGTATTTTGAAGATATAGAAATAAATAACTTTGAAGATGAAAGTAGAGAGATTCCACTCATGCTGTATCAGGTATATCAATACATCATCGCCATCAACCACTTCAAAGAAGAACTCTATCTGATAGAGCACCTGCCCCAAGGAGAGGAGAGCCGCTTGGAGCAAGTAGCTGACTTTATTTTCAGCCGCAATGTGCCTGCCTATCGCTTCGAGCTGCTCAATGGCGAAGCTTCCAATTTTAGCGATGAGGAGTTTCTCGAAGTACTCGACAAGGCGCGCCAGCACTGCCAACTGGGCGATGTGTTCCAGATGGTGCTTTCGAGAAGGTTTTCGCAGGCCTTCCGTGGCGACGAGTTCAATGTCTATCGTGCCCTTCGCTCCATCAATCCCTCTCCTTATTTGTTTTATTTTGATTTTGGGAGCTTCAAAATCTTTGGTTCTTCGCCCGAAGCACAAATCGTTATCAAAGGTCAAAAAGCCACTATTTACCCCATTGCAGGTACTTTTAAGCGTACCGGCGACGACCAAGCCGACTTCGAGGCCGCCCAACGCTTGGTAGAAGACGTAAAGGAAAATTCCGAACACGTGATGCTCGTTGACTTGGCGCGCAACGACCTGAGCCGCAATGGCAGTCAAGTACAGGTAGAAACCTTCAAGGAGATTCAATACTACTCGCACGTGATTCACCTTGTATCGAAGGTGAGTGGGCAAATAGGGGCAGACACGCCTGTATTGCAGCTTGTGGCCGATACCTTTCCGGCAGGCACGCTCTCCGGTGCGCCCAAGCACAAAGCCATGCAGCTCATCAATCAATACGAAAAGGGCAATCGCGGCTATTATGGCGGCTGTATCGGCTTTATGGGTTTTCAGGGCGATTTCAACCAAGCCATTATGATACGCTCTTTCTTGAGCAAAAACAATGTGCTGTACTACCAAGCCGGCGCAGGCGTAGTGGCCAAGTCCGACATCCACAGCGAGCTGCAAGAAGTAAACAACAAGCTGGGTGCTTTGCGCAAAGCCGTAAAAATGGCCGAAGAAATATAAGTTTCAACTCCCTCGTATCCCTTTTGAGCAATGAAGATTTTAGTTTTAGACAATTACGATTCCTTTACCTACAACTTGGTGCATCTGCTCCGAGATTTGGGTACACAGCCGCAGGTATTCCGCAACGATAAAATTGCTTTAGAAGCTGTGGCCGATTACGACAAGATACTCCTTTCGCCCGGGCCGAGCCTGCCTGCCGAAGCGGGCATTATGCCTGCCTTGCTCCAAAAATACGCTTCCCAAAAAAGTATTTTGGGGGTATGCTTGGGGCATCAGGCCATTGGCGAGGCTTTTGGCGCAAAGCTCTACAACCTGCCCGAAGT
>DAIQNQ010000152.1:0-3883 GCA_036788275.1 Thermonemataceae bacterium | reverse complement strand
ATTCCCCTAAAAAAATACTTATGAAAGAGATTCTCAATCACCTGTTTGAACACAAAACCCTCAGCAAAAACGATGCGCGCGAGATTCTGAAAAATATCGCTTTGGGCAAATACAACCACGCACAGATTGCTGCCTTCATGACGGTCTATCTCATGCGCAGCATTACGGTAGAGGAATTGGAGGGCTTTCGCGATGCCATGCTCGACCTTTGCATCGGTCTCGACTTGGCGGCTTACCAGCCCATAGACGTTTGCGGTACCGGAGGCGACGGCAAAAACACTTTCAACATTTCCACGCTTTCTTCTTTTGTGGTAGCGGGAGCGGGGCAGGCCGTAGCCAAGCACGGCAATTACGGGGTATCTTCGCCCTGTGGCTCTTCCAATGTGCTGGAGTATCTGGGCATACAGTTTAGCAACGATGCCAAGCAAATAGAGCAGCAGCTCGAAGAGGCCAATATTTGTATTTTGCATGCGCCACTTTTTCATCCCGCCCTCAAAAATGTAGCGCCTATCCGCAAGGAGTTGGGTGTAAAAACCTTTTTCAATATGTTGGGACCGATGGTCAATCCGGCCAAGCCTCACAACCAAATGGTAGGCGTATTCAGCTTGGAGTTGGCACGCTTGTATGCCTATTTGTACCAGCAGAGCGATACCAATTTTATCATCTTGCACGGCTTAGACGGCTACGACGAAATCTCCCTCACGGGGGCTTTTAAGATGATTGGCCGCCACGAGGAGCGCATCGCCACTGCCGAAAATCTGGGCTTGCAAAGCACTACTTATGAGGCCATCAAAGGAGGCGAAACGATTGCCGAGTCGGCTCAGATATTTATGGATATTTTGGAAGGACGCGGCACACAAGCCCAGCAAGAAGTAGTGATAGCCAATGCCGGAATGGCTCTGTACTGTGCCCAAAAGGCCAAAACATTGTCGGAGGCCACTGCCCAAGCCCAAGAAAGCCTGCTGAGTGGCAAGGCCTTGCAGGTATTCAAAAAATTACTCCAACTACAAAAAAACTAAAGCGATGAACATTCTGGAAAAAATCGTGCTTGCCAAACAGCAAGAAGTGGCCGAAGCCAAGGCCTTGCGTCCTGTATCGGCCTTGGAACATCTTCCACTTTTCGAGCGCCAGCCCTATTCGCTGCGCGGCTCGCTCCAAGCGGCCAATGCTTCGGGCATTATTGCGGAGTTTAAGCGGCGCTCACCCTCCAAAGGCTTGCTGCGCGAGCAGGCAGCTGTGGGCGATATTGTGCCTGCTTATGCGGCTGCCGGCGCTTCGGGGGTGTCGGTACTCAGCGACATGCAGTTTTTTGGGGCTTTGGCCAATGACTTTGCCGAGGCGCGCAGCCTGCTGCAATTGCCTTTGTTGCGCAAGGATTTTATGATAGAAGAGTACCAAATCATTGAGTCGAAGGCGATGGGAGCTGATGTGATTCTGCTCATTGCTGCTTGTCTGTCGCCTGCCCAAGTACGTCGCTTGGCGGCCTTGGCCAAAAGCCTGCAAATGGAAGTGCTTTTGGAAGTACACAATGCCCAAGAGCTGGAGCAGCACCTTTGCGAGGAGGTAGCTATTGTGGGCGTAAACAACCGCAACCTGAAAAGCTTTGAGGTGAGTATCGAAAACTCCTTGGCCTTGGCGGAGAAAATTCCTACCGATTTTGTAAAAATATCGGAAAGCGGCTTGCAGCAGGTGGCGGATATACAAGCCTTGCGTGCGGTGGGTTATCAGGGCTTTTTGATAGGTGAAACCTTCATGAAAGCCGCGCAGCCCGGGCAAGCCTTGGCAGATTTGGTGGCAGCACTCTCATCTCCCAAAATCGCATGAAAGCAGCAGTCAAAATAAAAATATGCGGGATGAAATACCCCGACAATATCGAGGCCATTGCACAAATGGGGATTGATTATCTGGGTTTTATCTTCTACGAAGGCTCTGCACGCTACGTGGGCGAGGACTTTGTGATGCCTGTGCTGCCTGCGCACATTGAGAAAGTAGCTGTATTTGTGAACCATCCACCCGCACAGATGATTGCTATCGCAAAGCATTACAATATTAATGTATTGCAATTGCACGGCGAAGAAAGTCCTGAGATATGCCAAATGCTCCAAGCCGAAGGCTTCTGTATTGTCAAGGCTTTTGCCTTGGATGCACAATTTGAGATGGACAACCTGATGTCTTATGAGGCGGTATGCGATTACTTTCTCTTTGATACCAAAGGCGCACAAAAAGGAGGCAATGGCGTGGCTTTTGACTGGCGGGTTTTGGATACTTACCAACTTTCAAAACCCTTCTTTTTGAGCGGGGGCATCGGCTGGGAAGAAGTAGAAGCTGTAAAATTGCTTTTAGAAACAAAAAAATACCCCTTGCATGCCCTCGACCTGAACAGCCGCTTAGAAAGCCGACCGGGCTACAAAGACGAAGCCCTCAGCAAAAAAGTAGTCGAAGCCTTGCAAGCAATACAGATTTAAAAGAAATAAAAAATCAATCTATTCCAAAGCAATTTTATAAAAAAAAGCTTGTAAAACCACCCCTAACCCCTCCTTTAGAAGGAGGGGAACTTAAAAGAAATAAAAAATCAATCTAAAAAATACTTGTCATGACCTATACCGTTGATAAAAGAGGCTATTATGGCCGTTTTGGAGGAGCTTATATCCCCGAAATGCTCTTCCCCAATGTAGAGGAACTGGAGGAACAGTACCTCGAAATTATTTACAGCGAGGCTTTTCAGAAAGAGTTTCACTATTTGCTCCGCGACTATGTAGGCCGCCCTTCGCCCTTGTATTTTGCCAAGCGCCTTTCCGAAAAGTACCAAACCCAGATTTACCTCAAAAGGGAAGACTTGAACCACACGGGCGCGCACAAAATCAATAACACCATCGGGCAAATCCTCTTGGCCAAACACTTGGGCAAAACCCGCATCATCGCCGAAACGGGTGCAGGCCAACATGGTGTAGCCACCGCCACGGTATGTGCCCTGATGGGTTTGGAATGCATCGTGTATATGGGAAAAGTGGACATACAGCGCCAAAAGCCCAATGTAGAGCGCATGAAGCTGTTGGGTGCCGAAGTGCGCCCCGCCCTGAGCGGCAGCCAAACCCTTAAAGATGCCACCAACGAAGCCATCAGAGATTGGATCAATAACCCTGTGGATACCCACTACATCATTGGTTCGGTGGTAGGGCCGCACCCTTATCCCGATATGGTGGCACGCTTTCAGTCGGTGATTAGCGAGGAAATCAAGGCGCAGCTGCTCGAAAAAATAGGTCGCGACTATCCCGACTATGTGTTGGCTTGTGTGGGAGGCGGAAGCAATGCCGCAGGCGCTTTTTATCATTATTTAGACAATCCCAAAGTAAAGCTCATCGCCTTGGAGGCGGGTGGCAAGGGCGTGGACAGCGGCAAGTCGGCTGCCACGAGTATCTTGGGCAAGGAAGGCATTATTCACGGCAGCAAAACCCTGCTCATGCAAACCGATGATGGGCAAATCGTAGAGCCTTATTCTATTTCGGCAGGTTTGGATTATCCGGGCGTAGGGCCTTTGCACGCACATCTTTGCGCCAGTGGTAGGGCGATTTTTGCTCCCATCACCGACGATGAGGCCATGCATGCCGGCGTGATGGTGAGCCGTATCGAGGGCATTATTCCGGCCATCGAGACTGCCCATGCTTTTGCTTACTTGGACAAGCTCTGTGCAAAGCCGGAGGAAGTGGTGGTGATTAATCTCTCCGGCAGAGGCGACAAAGACCTCGACACTTATACCAAGTGGCAAGCAGGTGAGGACATCGCACACTAAAAATAAAAAAGCCTCTCAATGAACTTGAGAGGCTTTTTTTGTGATCCGTACGGGAATCGAACCCGTGTTTCATCCGTGAAAGGGATGCGTCCT
>DAIQNQ010000151.1:4386-7253 GCA_036788275.1 Thermonemataceae bacterium | reverse complement strand
AAAGCCCCTGAGCGCTGACCAAACACTCAGGGGCTTTCACTTTCGTTTTAAGGAAACTTAAAAGGCAACTTCTCTTTCAACTTCTTCTTGGCTTCCTCTTCGGCCAGTTTCTTGAGGCGTTCTGCTTCGAGGCGGGCTTTCTCTTCGGCTTCGGCCTTCAGGCGCTCGGCTTCGGCACGGGCTTTTTCTTCGGCCTCCTTTTTCTTTTCGTCAATGGCCTCGTTGAGCTGGTTTTTGATTTCCTCCTTCTTCGTCTCCAGCGCATCTTTGGCGGTATCTCCGGTGCTGCCTTTGGCGATTTTGAGTGTGGGCGATTTGTAGAGGCCTCCTACGTTGATATTGAGTTTTATCTTTTCGGAGCCGTCAAATTTCTGTCCCGTAAGCGAGGCCAAGGCACTATTTACTTGTTGGCCTGCGGCTCCTGCCGGAATATCCATTTGCAAGAGGTAGTCCAAGCTGCCGTCCAAGCCATTGCTGCCATCCACCATCATTTCGTATTTGCCTGCTTGCACTTTGAAAGGCTTGTAACGCACACGTCCGTCTTTTATTTCCAACTGCATCAGCACGTCTTTGAGCTGCATAGGGTTCAGGTCGGAAAGCTTGGTAAGGCCGCTCAGCTTGCTGATAACGGGTGCATCTTTGAGGGTACTTTGTATGATATTGACCAAGCCTGCACCACTCAAAGAATTGAACACGGGCATCATATTTTGCTGCAAGTCGCCATTGAGTTTCAGCTTGGTAGAGAACTTGCCCGTCATAGCACGTGCCAAGGGCGCTATTTTTTCCATCGTTACCAAAGAGGCGATTGCTTGCTCAATGGCCATTTGTTGGATGCCAAAGTCGAAGTCGAAACGGGGCTTTTCGGTATCGCGGGTATCGTACAGGCCATTGGCCAATACCTCGCCGCCGAGGGTTTTGAACACCATCTGCTCCAAGCGCACAGTGCCTTCTCGTACAATCACATTGCCTCTTACCTGCTCCAGCGCAAGATTGTCATAAAGCACCTTGTCAATAGTCGAATTCAGTACAAAATCTATATTTTTCGGAATGAGCACTACACTCAGCTGGCTGCTGTCGGTGGGGTTGCTCTCCGAAGCAGGTATCCACTCATTTACATCCACCAAAGCCGATTCAAAAATCAGCTTGCCCTTGATGGTTTCATTACGAAACACATAGCCCATATAATTGCTCAAAGTGCCTGTCATACGCATTTGGCTTTTGCCTGCATTGCCTTCAAAGCTTTCCAAAATCAGCTCCTTGGGGTTAAAGTCGAGCTTGGCTTGGCGAATGCCCACAGGCGGCATTCCGGCACTTTCGTAGCTAAAGTTTTGGAGCGTGCAATAGCCCACGGTAGGTACTTTTTCGTATTCTCCGGCTTGGATGTCCGACATCTTGCCGCGTGCGTTAAGGTCGGCAAAGACCTTTCCGCCAAGCTTCATCCCTTCTATGGGATAAATACGCGTGAGCTTTCCCAAATCCGCACCACCTTTCAGGCGCAAGTCGAAGTTGGGGTCTTCAAAATTCTTGACAGAGGCTTGGGCTTCTAAGCTTTCGCCTTCGAGGAGCATCCTGAACTGTTGCAACTGGAAGCTGCTGTTGGGCAAGCTGCCATCACTTTGCAAGCTGGCTTGCAGACTAATTTGCTCCAAGGGCGCAGGCAAATCTTTGGATTTTACATAGCCTTCTTGCAGCTGCATAGTGGCATTTACTACGGGCATTTTGCCAGGGCCGTATATGCCCTTCGCCACCACATCGGCCTGAAAAACACCCTTGAGGCTGAGGCCTGCTACGGGAAATATCCGCAGCATTTCGGCCAAGTTCAATCTTGCTTTTACATTGGCATCTACACGCGTATCCCCCAATCCTTCCAAGAGTGCGGTAGCATCTATGGGATTTTTGCCCAGCTCGGCATGGAAGCGCTTCAGATGGATACGGGTTTTGTCTAAAATCCCTTCCTGATTTTCGATATTCAAGTCTATCCCGATATTCTGCACCGCAGTAGGCAAGTCGGGATATTGGAAACGGCCTTCCTCTACGAGCAGCCTCAATCCAAAAGCAGGCAGTGTAATGGCATTGTAAGTGCCTTTTACGAAGCCCTCGCATTGGAGCGTACCCGAACTTTTGAGGTCTTTGAAGCTCTCGGTATAAATGCCGGGCACTAAAGAAAGCAAGGCTTTGAAATCGTTTTTGGGCGTTTTGTAGCGCATATCCATCTCGATACTGCTGTCGGGCATCGCCACAAAGCCCTCAAACTCCAAAGAAAAATCATTGAGGCGCAAGCTATTGTCTTTGAAGGTATATTTCGACTGCGCCATATCCATACCGAGGGTCATATCAAAGCGCAGTTGCTTGCGACTCAGGTATTCGACACCGCCATACTGCGCCGAAAACTCCCCTACTTCTGTTTTGGTAATCAAATCAAAAATATCAGCATCCAAAGCGCCTTTGCCTTGGTGCGATACCTGTGCCAGCGTAACTTTGAGCGGCAGGCTGTGGTCTTGATAGATGATGTGTGCCTCTTCTAAGCGCCAAGAGCGGATATTGATTTTGAGGGGTGTGGCGGCCTCGTCTTTGGGGAGGCTGTCGGCGGGCTGCTCCCGCAGGATGTCCCAACTGGCATGGCCGAGGCTGTCTGCCTGCGCCCAAAGTGAAGGCCGCTGCAAGCGGATGCTTTGGATGTTCATCTCGTCGCCAAAGAGTACCGACCAAATATCTATGGTAATGGCAAAAGAGGCCACCGAAAGCAAGGTGTCGCCTTTGAAATGGCTATTGTCTATGATGCTGAAATCCTGCAAAGAAGCTGTAATATCAGGAAAGCTCTTGAACAAGCTGAGGCTGAAATCTTCGGCACGGTACTGCACATCGGC
>DAIQNQ010000151.1:0-4286 GCA_036788275.1 Thermonemataceae bacterium | reverse complement strand
TTGTAGAGGAAGCCTATGAGCAAATATTTAAGAAAGGTTTTGAGCCAGCCCTGCCGATACACCCTTTTGAGGGCTGCATACATATATATCAAAAAAATAATAAATATCCCCTTGGCCGCTTGCTCTTGGATATTTTCTGAGAGAAAAAACCAATTAAAACTCAACACGCCTATCATAATCAATAAAAAGATAAAAGCATGCAAGTGCAACCCGAATATCAGATGCTCTGTGTAGCGCCGCTTCCGTCGCCAGTACAAGAGTTTCAGAATAAAAGCCAGCACGGGCACCATCAAAATAGTGATGGTAGAAATCTTGCTGAAGGCGTAGCTTATTAGTTCAGGGGCATCAGACTGTGCCAGCCGCAAGGACTGCTTGGCCATAAGCTTGTTAAAAAAATTATTACTCAAGCCAGTGGCTTGCATCAGGCTGTCGGGGCTGCTGATATTTTTGGCCTTGGCCATAAATACCGCACTCGAAAAATTATAAGGCTCCGGCTTGGCTTGCAAACGTGCTACTTCTTGAGCAATGCTGTCTTGATAAGCAGCGATTCTGTGCAGCTGCGTTTTTACCCTGGTCGAGCTGTCGGAGTCGCCTTGGCTCAGGTACAACACGATGGAGTCTTGAGAAGCCTTGATATCGTAAAAGAACTCGCTACCCAACAGCCAAAAAGACATCGCCTGCGCATTGCGGCTGTGGGCGATTTCGTCGAGATTGCCACCGATGGTCAAAAAAAACAAAAGGCTGACCACCAAATACAAGCGCATAGGATGTACATAGCGCTGCCGCCGCCCTTCGATAAACTCGTTGGTAAGAAAGCCCGGACGAAACAGAAAAGGTACGAAGCTGCGATAAAACTTGGAATCGTAGGAAAAAACATTGCTGAAAAACTCCTCCAGCATTTCCCAAATACTCTGCAAGTGCTGGCGCTTTTGGCCACAATGAGGGCAAAATGTTTCTTGTGCTTGAAAGGGATGCCCGCAATTTTGGCAATTAGGAATGATCGGGGGAGTGGCTCGTGGCATAGATAAAAAAATTACCCACAAGTTAGCACTTATTGATAAAAGCACAAAAAAGGGTTTCAAAAATTTGAAACCCCTTTCCCGTTAAACAAAAATTGAACACTATGCAGTATCTATAACGCAAGCCTGCGAGGAAAGTTGCACAACCTTTCAAAAAAATTCTAAAAAGATGTTTTTTATACAAAATATTCTTTCTGCCAAAAGAATTCTTAACTTTGAGGCAGTATCGCCATCTTAGTTTTTGATTAATGAAGTACGCAAAAATATTCCTCATTGCCTTTTTGATGATTGTAATAGACCAAGCCGTAAAAATGCTCGTGCATTTTAAGATGGACATGGGCATCTATGGGCAAATCGTGGTCTTGGGAGATTGGTTCAAGCTGCACTACACCCTCAATCCCGGCATGGCCTTTGGCTTAGAGCTGCCGGCTCCTTATGGCAAAATCGGGCTTTCGCTTTTCCGCATCGCTGCCGTCATAGGTATCGGCTTTTATCTCAAACACCTCATAGACCGCCAAGCACATCGCGGCCTGCTGGTATCTATTGCGCTTATTTTGGGAGGAGCCATCGGCAATGTGATAGACAGCACCTTTTATGGGGTATGGCTGGGCAATGCGCCCGATGGTGCGCTTACGCCTTGGTTTCATGGGCAAGTCATAGACATGTTTTATGTGGACATCTGGGAGGGCATCGTGGCCGACTGGGTGCCGCTGCTGGGTGGAAAATACTATTCTTTTTGGCCTATCTTCAATGTGGCTGATGCCTCTATTTTTGTAGGCGTATTTGTGATATTGATTTTCCAAGGGCGATTTTTCCCACAGCAGGCTGCCAAAACTCAAAAGGCACAGAGCAGCGACTCCAATACAACGCTTTCGGAAGAAGCCAAAGAATCTTAGCAAAGCCCCAAACTCTTTGCAAGACAAGGCTGTTACCATAAGCGAGACGCTGAATATTACAGCAATGATTGCGCAGCAGGAAAGACAAAGCTTGTAGCTTTTGCCTGCGCAAACAGCCCCATACATTTATAAAAATATACTTCTCTTGGAAAAAGAAAGCATCAAAAGTGGTCAGATATTCGACCTCAAAATTTTAAAGCGGCTTTTTCAATTTGCCAAACCTCATAAAAGCACCTTCTACGGACTGGTTTTTCTCACGATTTTCCTCGCCCTGCTGAGTCCTGCGCGCCCCTTTCTTATCCAATACACCGTAGATTCCTACTTGGTGTATGGCCAATACCAAGGCTTGCTCCAAATGACCTTCCTCATGCTGGGCTTGCTGGTGCTGCAATCAACCGTGCAATACTACCATACCTACTGGTCGGGCTGGCTGGGGCAAAGCATCATCAAAGATATTCGCGTACAGCTCTACCAACACCTGCTCGGTCTGCGGCTCAAATTCTTTGACAAAACCCCCATCGGACGCTTGGTTACGCGCAATGTATCAGACATCGAAACGCTCTCCAACGTATTTAGCGATGGCTTGGCCGCCATGATTGCCGACGTGCTCCAGCTCATTGCCATCTTGGCCGTGATGTTTTATACCGATTGGAGGCTCACTTTGATAAGCCTCTCTATGTTGCCTTTTTTGCTGATGGTAACTTACGTTTTCAAAGAGAAGATTAAAGTAGCCTTCAACGAAGTGCGCAATGCCGTCTCCAACCTCAATACCTTCGTGCAAGAGCATATCACGGGCATGAACATTGTGCAGATATTTGGCAGCGAGGCCGTAGAGCACAAAAAATTCTCTGAAATTAATCGCGAACACCGCCGCGCCAACCTCAAGTCGGTGTTGTATTATTCGGTTTATTTTCCGGCTGCCGAAATCATCAGTGCCGCCGGTACCGGGCTTTTGGTGTGGTATGGTGCCAAAGGCGTACTCAGCGAAGAAGTAAGCCTTGGTACGCTCATCGCTTTTATTATGTACATCGGCTTGTTTTTTCGTCCGATACGCCTCATCGCCGACCGCTTCAATACGCTACAAATGGGCATTGTAAGTACCGACCGCATCATCAAACTTTTAGATAGCCAAGAGCATATTCCCAACAATGGCGACCTGACACCGGCGCTTTTCAGAGGCAAAGTGTCTTTCAGAGATGTGTCTTTTGCTTACAATGATGAAGACTACGTGCTAAAAAATATCTCTTTTGAAGTACAAGAAGGTGAAACCATCGCTTTGGTGGGCGCTACCGGAGCGGGCAAGTCTTCTATCATCAATCTCCTGAACCGATTTTATGAAATCAACAAAGGTGAAATCTTGGTTGATGAAAAGCCCTTGCAAAGCTACGACCTCGACTTTCTGCGCTCGCATATCGGCGTAGTGCTGCAAGATGTTTTCCTTTTTTCGGGCACTATTCGCGACAATATCACCCTTGGCAATCCCGACATCACCGATGACCAAATATGGCATGCTGCTACCTTGGTAGGTGCCGATAAGTTTATCAACAGGCTGCGCGAAGGCCTCGACTACAAGGTAATGGAGCGTGGGGCTACACTCTCGGTAGGCCAAAGGCAGCTCATCTCTTTTGTGCGCACCATGGTCTATGACCCACGTATCTTGGTACTCGACGAAGCCACCTCTTCGGTAGATTCCGAAACGGAGGAGATGATTCAGGAGGCCATCGAAAAAATGATGAAAAGCCGTACCTCTATCGTAATTGCCCATAGGCTCTCCACTATCCAGAAGGCCAGCAAAATCATTGTCTTGGACAAAGGCGAAATCAAAGAAGTAGGTAGCCACGAGGCACTGCTTGAGCAAGGAGGACTTTATGCACAGCTTCACAAAATGCAATATAAAATCTTGGCTTGAGCGCCCCTACCCCACGCATACGCTCCTCCAAAAGCTTGATTTGCCACTTTTGGAGCAGAAAAATGTAGCACTGCAAGTGCTTCGCTTAGACTTGATGCACCCGGCCATCTCCGGCAACAAATGGTTTAAGCTGAAATACAACCTAAAAGCAGCCCTTGCCCAAGGCAAAAAACGTTTGCTCACCTTTGGTGGCGCTTATTCCAACCATCTTTACGCTTGTGCCCATGCCGCTCGGCTGCTCGAACTGGAAATGATTGCCTTGGTACGTGGCGAGGAGCAGCGCCCCCTCAACAGTACCTTGGCAGCCCTCGAAGCCCAAGGCTGCCATATCCATTACCTCGACCGCAGCAGCTACCGCCAAAAGCAAGACCCTGCTTTTTTGGCAGATTTACAAATACAATTTGGAGATTTCTACCTCATTCCCGAAGGCGGCTGCAATGCCGAAGGCGTAAAGGGCTGCAA
>DAIQNQ010000150.1:1900-7254 GCA_036788275.1 Thermonemataceae bacterium | reverse complement strand
TAACATTTGCTAAAGTAGGTCGCCGCCCAATACCTAAGCAGAGCCCCTTGGAACAGTCCAAGGGGCTTTTTGCGTTGATGGGGCTTTGGGTATTTAAAAGGCGAGTAAATAAATCATACTCATCAGCAGCTTATAGCTTTTTTGGGGAGCAAAGGGCACTTATTTCTTGCAACTAAGGTTGCTTTTTAATCTATTCCTTCAATTTTCTCAAACAATATGGCTGCAATACGTACCCAAGAAATCATTTTACAAAACCAGCAAAAAAGAGCTTTTGCAACTACGCTGCGCTACCGCACCGATGGCCGCCCTAAACCTATGTTGCTTTTTGTGCATGGCTTCAAGGGCTTCAAAGATTGGGGACATTTCCCACTCGTAGCGCAATATTTGGCTGAGCAAGGCTTTTTTATATTGAGTATGAACCTTTCTATGAATGGCACTACCTTAGAGCAGCCTACTGATTTTGCCGACTTAGAAGCCTTTGGCCGTCAAACTTATGCCCAAGACCTGGCTGATATAAGCAGCCTGCTTGACTATCTGCACAATGCTTCGGAGTGGGCGACAGAAGTAAATCGGCAACAAATCTATCTCCTTGGCCATAGCCGCGGTGGGGCAGTAGCACTTTTGGCTGCCGCCAAGGATACACGCATCAAAAAAGTGATTACTTGGGCTTCGGTAGCCGAAAGCGACTTTGTATGGACGGCCTCGCGTGTGGCCGAGCTGCTGGCCGAGGGTAAAAGCAATGTGCCCAATGCCCGCACCGGGCAGCTTATGCCTCTCTACGAAGAGGGCTATCGAGAAGCGCAAGGCGGCCAATATCTGCTCGAAAAAGCTGTAAAATCATTACAAATACCTATTCTGCTGCTCCATGGTACCGCCGATAGCTCTGTGTTGCCGGAGAAGGCTGCCCTTCTGAAACAATGGGCAAATCGTGCAAAGCTGCACTACATAGAGGGAGCCAACCATACCTTTGGGGGGGCGCACCCTTATTTGCAGGAGCATTTGCCTGCTCATACGGCAGAGGCTTTGGCTCTTTGCTTGGACTTTTTACGAGAGGGATAGTGTCTTTATCTCAGAAAATTTTCGCTATCTTTGTTAGTTCAATGTACGCACTGTATGAAAATTACACTGAAAAATTTTGGGGCGATTTACCGCTTCGATTTCGACACCAAATGGCAAATACATTGCCTCTATGGCAGTAGCAATGTAGGAAAATCTTATGCGATACGTGCATTTTACCTGCTATTAAAAAATCTGAAAGAGCAAAACGAAGATTTTAAGCAATATTTCTTCGGATTGGTAGAATTAAAAAGTTTGTATTTTGGACAGTTTGCCGATGCATTGAGCGAGCAAATGGCACAAAAGCAAGTTGCCTTGGCTACACAACAGCCATTGAATCATTTTATAGAAAAAATTCTAAGAGAAAGCCTTAATAATATATTTGTGCCGGGCATTGAGCGCTCTTTCCAACACACATTTTCTTCTGATATTCAAAGTAAATACGCCATAGAGCCCGTAGAGATATGGATAGAGTCTGCCAAACTTCGTTTTAATATCCGACAAGATAAGGCCAAGCATTGGTATATTGAGCAGCTGGAGGTATTGCAGCCCTATTCTTTACGCTTCGAGGAACAAAAACCTGCCATCATCAAAGAAGAAAAACAAATTGTACTTTTGGCCAATCCAGAGCATTTTGAGGCCGAACAGCTCAAAGAAGACCTGACAAGTGTTACTTTGGCGTTGCTCCAACAGCTTTTCTGGGAAGTAGGACGTAGGTATTCAGGGATTTATTATTTGCCCCCCTCACGCTCCGGCCTGTACCAAACCATGAATGCTTTTGGGTCGGTGTTTGCGCAACTGAGCCAAATGCGCAACCTGTCCGACATTCCTGTACTTTTGCCTTCTTTGCCTGAGCCTGTGGCAGATTATTTTCTGAATCTCTCTGCCATCAACCAAGAAAACCATACGGATAAGTTTACACGCATTGCCCAAGAGATAGAGCAGAAAATCCTTGAAGGACAGATTGCCTACAATGCCGAAACAAAGCAGCTGGAATACCTGAACAGAAAGAGCCTCTTGAAACTGCGGATGTCGGAGGCTTCCTCGATGGTTTCGGAGTTGGCGCCGCTGGTAGCCCACCTCAAGTATCTTCTCCACGAAGCACAAGAAGGCCAACAGCTTGATATATTTGACGAGACTCCTGCCGCTGCTGCACCGCAGGTACATACGCAGTTGCTCTTTGTGGAAGCGCCGGAAGCACACCTGCACAGCCAGCAGCAAAAGGAGCTGGCCGAACTGTTTTTGAAGATGCCCGCCCAAGAGGTACATCTGGTGATTGCTTCTAATAGCCAAACTTTGTTCAAAACGATGGAAAACCTTCTTGAAAGTGAGACATATCGAAAGCAGCGCGTATGCCTCGCACACTTGCAGATGACCGCCTTGGGCAGCAAAATGTTGGACAAGCAAGCATCCCTACCCGACGAAACAGTGGACTTTGAAGACAAGTCTGCCTTGCTTCGCGAAAAAATTTATACCCAAACTGACCCTCACCGTGAAGATTAGAATACTTGAAAAATACCCTCTGAATGACATTCCTTCGGCCTCCGGCTTAGAAATATTGGGCGATTACCACTATGTGCTTTCCGACGACAGCCCTTTTCTTTTTTGTATAGATGAAAAAGGGCAGAGCAAGTTTCGCTTGCGCATCAAAGACAGCTTTGAGATGCGCAATGGCCGTATTCCCAAAAAACTCAAGCCCGATTTTGAGTCGCTTTCGGCATTGCAGCTGCAAGGGCAAGACCATCTGCTCTTGCTGGGCAGTGGCTCGGCACCGCTGCGCCACTTTGGCCTGCTTTTCAATACGGCGCTTTTTACCCAAACGCCTATTGAGCTGGAGCCTCTTTATACACATTTGCAAAGCCATCTGCAGCCCGGCTCGCTCAATATCGAAGCGCTGGCTGCCAATGAGACGCATTTGTTTTTCTTCCAGCGAGGCAATGTAAGTGGCGAAAACATTATTTTTCGCTGCCTACTCAACGACTTTATGGCATATATACAAGATATAGAGCGTATTCCTACTTTCGATATCTTCGACTTTGAACTGCCCACCTTTGAGGGCGTGCAGGCGGGCTTTTCGGGAGCGGCATGGCTGCCACAGCGTGGCTATCTGCTTTTTGCAGCTTCTTTGGAAGATACCCAAGATGCCATTGCCGATGGCGAGGTGCTGGGTTCTATGATTGGGCTGATAGATTTGGACGAAAACGCGCCGCGTATCAAGCAAGAATTGCTCACCGAGGCCGATGGCAGTATCTATCGTGGCAAAGTAGAATCGGTAACATACTGGCGCGAGGCGAGTGCCGATACCTTTTTGGTAAAGGCTGTAACCGACAGCGACGGCGGCCACTCCGAACTGCTGGTGCTGGAGGTTAGTTACAATTAGGGAAAGGAGCTTATTTTTTATCTAAAATCCACTATCAATGGACTTGAAAGTGATACCTGTGCATCTGCTCCATCGCTATCTTGAAGAAGTGTCTCGACACTTGGAAGAGGCCTTCGATGCCTTGGAAGATGCGCCGCTTTCTACCCAAAATTTCAGCTTTTATACTTCCGTAGCTTCTGTATTCAGTAGCAAAATTGAAGGTGAAGCTATTGAATTAGACAGCTATATCAAGCACAAAAGAGATGGCATCGCCTTCCAGCCCGACTACACCAAGAAGATAGATGACCTCTACAATGCGTATTTGTATGCCCAAGGGCACGCACTCAATGAAAAAAATCTGAAAAAGGCGCATCAGCTCTTAAGCAGACATCTTTTGGCAAAGGCTTGGCAGGGAAAATATCGCCTGCAAAATATGTATGTAGCCACCGATGAGGGGAAAATAGAATACGTGGCTGCTCCGCCACAATGGGTAGAGGGAGAAATGCAGAAGTTTTTTGCAGACCTTGCACTGCTGTACAAGGCGAGCTTGTCGGTCAAGGAGGTGTTTTATTATGCCTCTATGCTGCATTTGGTATTCGTAAAAATTCATCCTTGGGGTGATGGCAATGGCAGGAGCGCTCGACTGATAGAGAAGTGGTTTTTGGCAGAAAAGCTTGGCAAAAAGGCTTGGTTTGTACAAAGTGAAAAGATATATTATCAATTACATCAAGATTACTATCAAAATATCAGACGTTTGGGCTTGGAATATGAAAGCTTAGATTACGGGCAAGCCTTGCCCTTCGCTTTGATGTTGCCCCAAGCATTAAGCTTGACTTAACAAATGCATAAAAGCGTAAATAAAACTTAATTTGAGCATAATTATCAGGCAAAGCGCAGTGCTTATCTTTGTGGCATACAAAACCATTTCCTTTGTGGACTATGAAAACAATCGCCACTTTCCTTTGCCTCTGCCTTGCGCTCCAGAGCTATGCCCAAAGCGATACGCTCTATGTAGGTATAGGCTCTAATATTGCCAAAAACAACGAAAACAAAGGCTTGCTCATCGCCCTTACTACTCACCTGAGTCAAAAGCTCAATCGTCCTGTAAAGGTAATTACCGACAAGACCAAGGCCATTACCGATGCCTGCCAGCAAGGAAAGATAGACATCGCCTTGCTCAACACCTTTGGCTATGTGTTGGGTGCCGAAACCAAGGCCATCGAGCCGCTTTTGGTGATTGCTGATGCACAAGGCAAGCCTATTGCTTACCAAAGTTTTATTGGGGCGCATCCTTCTACGGGCATTAAGACCGTAGAGCAACTGCGTGAAAAAGCCGGACAATACGAGTTTATGTTTGTGAATTCGGCTTCTACTTCCGGCCATCTTATCCCTCGCCTGCATCTCAATCAAATAGACCTCCAGCCCGACCTCTCTTTTGCCAATATTGCCTATGGCGAAACACACCTCCAAACGCTACAAAAAATGGCCTCCGGTGAGGCCAAAGTAGGTGCCAGCTCTTTTACAGACTATGAAGCCTTGGTGAAAGAAGGCAAAATCGGCAAGGATAAAATCAATATTCTTTGGAAATCAGAACCCATCGTAAACGGTCCTATTGCGGTGCGCAAAAGCTTGCCCGATGCCCAAAAGAAGCAAATCAAGGAGGTGTTTGAAAAGCTGCCTACCGACAATGCACCCCTCCAACAAAAACTCCGAAAAATATGGCACAATACCACCGACGAAACCAGCTATGTGACGGCCAAAGACCTGTTCTATGACCCCATCCGTAAAATGGCTGATTCAATAGAAGAACTCCTGATTGTGATGGAGCTACAAGATGAATAAAACCCGCTTTCAAATAAACCAATACACACTTTCTATTTCAAAAACTTACACCCTGAAAACGCCAATTCCTCTTTCTGAGCCGCAGAGAGAGGAATTG
>DAIQNQ010000150.1:0-1800 GCA_036788275.1 Thermonemataceae bacterium | reverse complement strand
GTTGCAAGCGGATAAAGCATTAATCTTTATCTTTAGCCAAAAAAATACTGTCCATGAGCTTTGTCCTACTTGATTGGCTGGTGATCGCCACCTTTTTGCTCTTGCTGCTCGGCCTGAGCCTGCTTTATACCAAAAGTGCCGGAAAGAATATCGAATCCTTCTTTTTGGGAGGGCGCAAGCTGCCTTGGTGGCTGGCGGGTACTTCGATGGTGGCCACTACCTTTGCTGCCGATACGCCGCTGGCGGTTACGGAAATGATTGCCCAAGATGGTATTTCGGGCAATTGGCTTTGGTGGAATATGCTGGCCGGAGGGATGCTCACGACCTTCTTTTTTGCCAAATACTGGCGCAGGGCAGGCATTATGACCGAACTGGAATTGATAGAAATGCGCTATTCGGGCGCAGAGGCGCGCGCGCTGAGGGGCTTTAAGGCCGTTTATTTGGGTGTATTTATGAACTGCCTGATTCTGGCTTGGGTAAACTTGGCACTGATGGCACTGCTGCAAGTATTTTTTAACCTCAGTAAAGAGGAAGCCTTCTTATATACTGCGCTGCTGATGCTCTTGGTTACATTTTACTCGATGCTCTCCGGCCTGATGGGTGTGGCCGTTACCGATGCGGTACAGTTTGTATTGGCGATGGCGGGTTGTATTGTTTTGGCCGTATTGGTGCTGCATAGCAAGGAGATAGGCGGTATTCAAGCCCTGAAGAAGGCACTTCCGGCAGATACCTTTCGCTTTTTTCCTCGCTTGGGCAGCAATGCCGATGTGTCGGGGAGCAGCCTTGCTTTGGGCTTGGGGAGCTTTTTTGCTTTTGTGGGAATGCAATGGTGGGCCAGCTGGTATCCGGGGGCAGAGCCGGGCGGCGGCGGCTATGTGGCACAGCGTATGATGAGTACCAAAGACGAAAGCCACGCCCTCAAGGCTACGCTTTTCTTCCAGATAGCGCATTATGCCTTGCGGCCTTGGGCTTGGATAGTGGTGGGGCTTTGCGCCTTGGTGCTGTATCCCGATCTACAAGACTCCAAGCTGGGCTATGTATATGCCATGCGCGACTACCTGCCCGTAGGCTTGCGCGGGATGCTCTTCGTGGCCTTTTTGGCGGCTTATATGAGTACCGTTTCTACGCACCTCAACTGGGGGGCAAGCTACCTGATAGGCGATTTGTACCGCCGCTTTGTGGAGCGCTCGGCCTCGGAGCGGCACTATGTATGGGCTTCGCGCCTATGTACTTTGCTAATTGCCTTTGTGGCTTTGGGTATTACACCTCAAATAAACAGTATCAAGGAGGTATGGAGCTTCCTGCTGGAATGTGGTGCCGGATTAGGCTTGGTGCTGATACTGCGCTGGTATTGGTGGCGTATCAATGCTTGGACGGAGTTGGTGGCCACGCTTGCGCCCTTTGTAGGCTATGCCTTGGGGCACTATGTATGGGAATGGCAGCACCCCCAAAGCTTTTTCTTTACGGTGGGCTTCACTACGCTGGCTTGGCTGCTCACGATGTGGCTTACGGCTCCTACCGACTTGTCTGTATTGCAAGCCTTTTGCCTCAAAATACAACCCCAAGGCAGCTGGAAGCCCGTATATGCCTCTTTGCAACAAAAAGCACCTGCCTCCTCTATGGGTACTTTGGCGCTGTGCTGGCTGAGTGGCGTGTTGGGCGTATATAGCGTGCTTTTTATGATAGGGAGCTTTATTTTACAGGAATACAGCCAAGCTGCGGCCTATACCGCCTTGGCCTTGCTCAGCTTGCTGGCCTTGTTCCGCTTCTCGAAGAAGATACGTTTGTTTGAGTAGGGGG
>DAIQNQ010000149.1:0-7372 GCA_036788275.1 Thermonemataceae bacterium | reverse complement strand
TATTATTCTCTTCAAGCAAAACCACTTTTGTTTGAGTATATAAAAATAAGAAAAGAAGCCTGTATTGCAAGGCTTCTTTTCGGTATTACGCTTCTTTGACGGGCAGTGCTATATTTTCAAAATCCAAGATAATCTGGTTTTGGAGCAGGTCTTCGAGTACCTCGCGGCGGCGTATCAGGTGCGCTTGCCCTTGGTAGAGCAGCACCTCGGCAGGGCGCAAACGCGAATTGTAGTTGGAGCTCATCGAAAAGCCATAGGCTCCGGCATTTTTGATGGCCAAAATATCGCCCTCGCGTACTTCGTGGAGCTTCCTGTCCCAGCCGAAGGTATCAGTTTCGCAGATATAGCCTACGATGGTATAAACGCGCTGTGCGCCTTCGGTATTCGATACATTTATGATGTCGTGGTAGGCATCGTACATCATAGGACGCATCAGGTGGTTCATACCGGAATTTACGCCTACAAATACCGTGGCGGGCGTAGTTTTAATCACATTGGTTTCTACAAAAAGGTAGCCTGCCTCGCTCACCAAGTATTTGCCCGGCTCAAACCATATTTCCAGTTCGCGGCCATACTCTTTGCAAAAGTTTTGGAAAGCTTTTTTCAGTTTCTTGCCCAAGTCTTTGAGGTCGGTGGTATTGTCTTCGGCCTTGTACGCCACCTTAAAGCCACTGCCAAAGTCTATAAACTCCAAGTCGGGAAAGTCTTTGGCCGCCTCGAAGAGGATATTGGCCGCTTGCAAAAAGACCTCGGTATCCAAAATATCCGAACCTGTATGGATATGCAAGCCACTCACACGGATACGGTTGGTTTCGACTACGCGCAGCACATGGCGCATCTGCAAGATGGAAATGCCAAATTTTGAATCAATATGTCCTGTAGAAATTTTATGGTTGCCGCCTGCCATGATATGCGGATTGATGCGCACACAGCAAGGTACGGTATTGCCAAACTCGTGGCCAAATTGCTCCAGAATAGAGATATTGTCAATATTAATCACCACCCCCAAGGATACCGCCTTCTTGATTTCCTCGAAGCTCACACAGTTGGGCGTAAACAGGATTTCTTCGGGCGCATAGCCGGCCAAAAGCCCCAGCTCTACTTCTTGGATAGACACCGTATCAAGCCCTACGCCATATTGCCTGAAGAGCTTCATTACCGACACATTGTTGAGCGCCTTGGTGGCAAATTTAATTTTCAGTTTCAGGCCGTCGAAAGCATCGCGCAGGCTGGCCACCTGCTGAATCATCTTGTCGGCATCATATACATAAAGCGGTGAGTCGAACTGTCGGCAAAGCTCCAATACCGGAATGCCTTGCAGGTGGTATTGCTGATTGAGAAGTTGCATGGAATTGATTGGTGGAAATTATGGATAGAATACATTACCAAAAAGCAAAGGTATTTGTTTTTTGGTCTGAAAACAAATACCTTCGGCCAATCATCACGATTCCCTCTATCCCACTCTGATATGTCCACGCTCCGACAATTCGGCCTCATCGGCTATCCGCTCACGCACTCTTTCTCTAAAAAATACTTTACAGAAAAGTTTGAGAAAGAAAACATTCACCATTGCAGCTATGAGCTTTTTGAGCTGCCCCGTATCGAGGACTTGCCCGCTCTCTTGCAAAATACAGCCCACCTGCAAGGCCTCAACGTTACCATCCCTTACAAAGAGCAGGTGTTACCCTATTTAGACGGTATAGATGATAACGCTGCCCGTATCGGTGCTGTCAATGTTATCAAAATAAGCCCTGAAGGCAAACTCTATGGTTATAATTCCGACTGCCTCGGCTTTCAAAGCTCCCTCTCCCAATGGCTTCAAGCCGAGGGCTGCCCGCTGGAAGGTTTGGCAGCCTTGGTATTGGGCACAGGAGGTGCTGCCAAGGCCGTAAAAGTGGCCTTAGAAAACTTGGGCATCGCCTATACCGAGGTATCGCGCCAAGCCACTGCCCATTGCCTTGGCTACGAGCAGGTCAATGCCGAGGCCTTGGCTGCCCATCGCCTCCTTATCAATACCACGCCGCTGGGCATGGCACCGCACAGCAGCCAAGCGGTGGCGCTGCCTTGGCAATATGTGGGGGCTGAACATTATTTCTACGATTTGGTGTACAATCCTGCCCTTACGGCCTCTATGCAGGAAGCTGCCGCCCAAGGAGCAAAAGTAAAAAACGGCTTAGAGATGCTGCACCTGCAAGCCGAGGAGGCTTGGGCTATCTGGAATGCACCTTTTGATATTTTTTGAAAAGGCAGCTTGTTTTTGTATATTTCTTCCACTTTTACACCAAGATTAAAGTGATTTTCAGGATTTTCTTGATTGACTGCCTTGATTTTCAATAATTTAATTTTAATCTTTAGGTAAATCCACTTTTGTTTGAGTATAATAAAATCTTCTTATGAACTTTGAAACGCTCCTGCCCCAAAAAGAACGCCTTGGACAGTTTTTGCAAGCACCTTTGCAGCCCTTCGACGAATTGCTAAGGGCTTTGGACTTTTACTTCTCGGAGCGGCCGCACAGCCCGCTCCGCAAGGATTTTGGCAATATATTGGCCTGCCGCTCTATTATCAAAAACATGCCAAAAATCACCAAAAAAGAGCGTGAAGAGCTGCTGGGACAATTAGAATGGATGCACCAAGCCTTGGTCGCCTTGCTTCAAAAAATACAAAGCCAAGAACCGCCAAGCGCCAAAGCCCCCAAAAGCGAAATAAGTGCCGAGAAACACAAAGAAATGACTTTGTTGATTTTTGGGGAGCAAGAAGACCTTAACCCCCAAATGATGCTTGAAATGCTTGCCTACGTGCGCCAAGAAGTACCCGCCCAAGAGGTGCAGCTCGAAAGAATGCAGGAAGTACTGCTTTTTGTGGCACAAAATCCTCCCAAAAGCCCCACTGAACTGATGGATGTGGCCGAGATGATGCAGGCGATGCTCAAAGACTTGCGTCTGTTTTTGCGCAGTAGCAGTCTGCAACTGGGAGGCGAGGTACTTGACCAAGGGCGGCAGCAAGTACTGGCAGCGGCAAGTGCCCTGATGGCCGATTGGTTGGTAAAGCAGCAGTTTGAAACTATTGAAGATGAAGTGGATTTTCAGCGCGAGTGGCACGCCTTGGGCGGCGAGATTCGCAAATTGCTGCTGGAGAAATAATAGTTGTTGCAAATCATTTCAAACTTTTCGAGCAGCGGAGCAGTTTTGGCTGCATTGCTTTGTCTCTTTCCAAACAAACTTCGCACAATATGGTATTGCCAGCACAAGAAGAATTCGTATTTGAGCTGTTAAGCCCTTTTTTCTCACAAAATGGCTACGAATGCCTGCCGGAGCATCGGCAGTTTCGCAAGCGCTTTGTAGGGGGCTTTCAATGTGTGATTTTGAGTCTGTCGGCTTATGAGCGCGAGCTTTGGATAGAAGTAAACTTGGGCATACGCATAGATGCCGTAGAGCAATTGGTACATCAGTTTGTACCGAGCTTGTCTTTGTCGGAGGCGCAAAACAATACCGCAGTGATTTCGGTGGGCAAGCTGATACAGCAGCCTTACTTTCGTTACAAAGCCGACAGCCAACTGAGCTTGGCCAAGCGCTGCCGCGAGATAGCCCTGCTGATGGGAAGGCAAGGCTTCGACTTCTTGGAAGCACACAATACCATGGAGGCGCTGCACTATGCCTTCAACGAAAAGCCCGAAGAGGCTACTTCGCTGGCGCATAATCTCCAGCACCGTTGCTTCAGAGGGCTGATTTTGGCCAAAATGATAGCACCTGCCCAAATGCCCGATTTGGAGATAGCCTACCAAAGCTACCTCTACAAGCAAAAAGCCCCTGCTGCTTTGCAAGAGGCTTTTCAACGTTTAATCAATTTTCTGAGATTTTATTCGCCCAACTAAGCGGCTATAAGCTTTCTTTTGCTTGTTCTAAGTTGAAGATTTCGTGCAACGCCTCGATGAGATTATCAGCATCGCCACGCTTACAGGCTGCTTTGAGCTGCACCGCCGGAAACTTCACGATTTTCTGCATCATGCTCTTGGTTACTTTGTCCACGATTTCGGCAGCTTCAGGATTCATTTCCTTCAGGTAGCGCGCCATTTCTTCTTTGCGGATTTGCTCCAACGCATTTTTAAACTTCTGAATCGTAGGCGAAAGGTTCATCTCCTTCGACCACTCCTTAAACTCCCGCATGGATTCCGAGATAATCTCTTGTACATGAGGCACTGCAGCCAAGCGTTTTTGCAGGGCTTCGTTGGCTTTCATTTGCAGGTGGTCTATGTTATAGACAATCATACCGGGCACTTCCTCCACTTCGGGAGCTACGCTGCGCGGCACAGAGAGGTCTATAAAATATTTGAAAGAGAGCGTTGAGAGGCTTTCTACTTTTTGCTTGTTGATAAAAGGTTCGGGCAAAGCCACAGAGCTGATGATTACATCGGCCTCGGCAATGAGTGTCCACACTTCCTCGAAGGGACGTGCCTCAAAGCCGCACTCTGCTGCCAAAGCCTCGGCTTTGCTAAAAGTACGATTGGTAATGGCTACCTGCTCAAAACCCTTGCCTACCAGATTTTTGCATACATCAGTACCTATTTCGCCCAAGCCCAAGACCAAGATTTTGGGTTGAGGCAGCTCCGCCACCAAGGTAGAGAGTAACTCTACGGCGGCATAAGAGGTAGAAGCAGCACCATCGCGATAAGAAGTTTCTTGTACTACTTTTTTGTTGGTAAAGAAAATGGTATGCATGAGGCGGTGCAAGAAAGGCCCGGCCATTTGCATATCTGCCGACCATTGGTAGGCGGTTTTCACTTGGTTGGAAATCTGCATATCGCCTACTACTTGCGATTCCAAGCCCATGGCTACATAAAACAGATGCTGCAAGGCCTGATGCGGGCATTGTATTACTTTGAACAAGCCCTGATACTGTGCCGTATCTTCTTGCCCTTTCAGAATACCAAGAATTTTTATCAAATCTGTGCTTTGGTCTTGCTCAGATACATAGTATATTTCGGTGCGGTTGCAAGTAGAAAGTACCAAAGCCTCCTGCACACCCATATATTCCTTCAACTGGCCCAACAGCATTTGTGCTTCTTGCTCGCTGAGGGCGAGGGCTTCGCGCAAGGCCAAAGGGGCAGTTTTATAAGAAATACTGACAACTTTCAACTGATTTTGCATATACCTTTATTTGAATGATGCAAAAATAACACTTAATTTAGGAACTGAAATATGAGAAATGTCAAGAAAATTCTATTTATAAAGATTCTAAATAACCCTGCATGAACATTTATCAAAATAAGTCGGAGTTTAAGATAATTGTTGTTCTGATAGCCCTAATTATTGGTTTCTTTTCTTTGTACTACACCAACAACTTGGTAAACCAGCTTGTAGAGCGCGAAAAGGAGCAGATAGAACTGTACGCTGCTGCCTTGCGCTACACTTTGGACATCGAAAACGACCAACCCCTTACTTTTATTTACCAAGAGTTGATTATCACCAACAACTCTATTCCCGTTATCCAAACCGATGCTGAGGGCAATATCCTGACCCACCGCAACATCAAGTTTCCCGACAAAGTATCGGAGGAACGCAAGTTGGAGATTTTGGAAGCGCAATTGGCCGTGATGAAGGAGGAAAACCCACCGATTATTGTGGTATATGGCCAAAACAAGGAGCATCGCAATATGATTTATTACCGCAACTCTTATCTCATCTACCAACTGCGCTACTATCCTTATGCACAGCTAAGTGTGGTCTTGATTTTTGGTTTACTCACCTATATCGCCTTTAGCTACTCGCGTCGGGCCGAGCAAAACCGCGTATGGGTAGGCTTGGCCAAAGAAACCGCCCACCAGCTCGGCACGCCTATTTCTTCGCTGATGGCTTGGCTCGACTACCTCCGCAGCGACGAGAGCTTTGCCCACCAAGAAGTATTTGAGGAGCTGGAGAAAGACATCCGCCGTCTGGAGATGATTACGGCACGCTTCTCTAATATCGGCTCACAGCCCACGCTCACCAACGAAAACCTACACCAAGTCGTACAGGAGATTATCGCCTATTTGCGTCCGCGCATTTCTTCTAAAGTAGAAATCCAGATTATCAACTACCTCTTGCCCGAAACTACCGTGCGTATCAATCGCTACTTATTTGAATGGGTATTGGAAAACCTCTGTAAAAATGCCGTAGATGCCATGAACGGCGTAGGTAAAATTGAGATAAAGCTCAAGATTACGACCAATCACAAAAAAATCATTATAGACATCAGCGATACGGGCAAGGGCATTCCTAAATCCAAAATCAAGAAAGTATTTTATCCCGGCTACACCACCAAAAAACGCGGCTGGGGCTTAGGGCTTACCTTGGCCAAGCGCATCATCGAAGACTACCATCGAGGTACTATCTTCGTGAAGTCCTCGGAGCTCAACCGAGGTACCAAGTTTCGCATTATTCTTGGGCAAGAGGAGCCAACCGGTTCTTTTGAAAAGTACGATATTGTGAACCGTCTGAATCCCTTCCGCCGCGACCTGATGGAAAAAGCTTAGAGTGCGGGTACGACATACGCTTGGCTACTTCTGATGTAACCCTGCTGCTTTTCCCACACCACTTTCAGCCATACGTCTTCTTGGCCGTGTATCTGGAGGCGTGTACCTTTGGGCAGCTGCCCCAACACCTTAGCTCCTGAAGAGGGCGCTTGCATGAGCAGGCTGTGGTCTTGTGCCAAAATCGCCCTTGGATAGCTGGGTACACCCCTGAGTACCAACACACTCGCCAAGGCGATGGTGAGCTGTGCCCACGCATAGCGAAAAGGCAGGCGACGATTTTTGAGAAGGGGCTTGAAGAGCAGGTTGTAAAAAACAATCATATTGAGCAGTACCAAAAGCAAAGCCAAGTAGTCGTAGTAACGGTCGTAGAGGAGCTTGGCCAACAAGAAGTCCGATTGGCGGTAGTCTTTGAGCGCATACTTATCGGCCAGTTCTTCGAGCTTGTCGAGGCTGGCTTTGTTGGGCTGAAAATAATAATAAAGGTTTAGGTAGTACAAGGCTTCGGGGTATTGCTGGGTTTCTTCGGCCACAAAAGCCATTTTGAGGAGGGTTGCCGGCGCTACCTGCCCTTGGTGCTGAAAGTCGGTGCGATAGAGCTTGTAAGCCTCTTCATACTTTTTTGAAAAAAATAGGCTGTCGGCTTGCAAACTAATCTTTTGACAATAAGCTTTTTGCGAGAAGAACCCTAAGAAAAAGAGAAAAATTAAAAAGTTTTTTTGCATTTATGTTTGGAAGGTAAAAATAAAGCTGCGATATTTGCATCGCAATTAAGGGAAAAACGCCCAAAAAAGCAAACAAAAAACGATTCCGTAGCTCAGTTGGTAGAGCAATACACTTTTAATGTATGGGTCCTGGGTTCGAGTC
>DAIQNQ010000148.1:1536-7393 GCA_036788275.1 Thermonemataceae bacterium | reverse complement strand
CCCCCTCTGGTCTTAGATACTACCCTCTGGTCATAGGGTAGCGAAGCGTCCTATGACCCACTGTTTTGCAAGCGTCCGCTTGCTTCATATATTCCCGCCGTGTCAGGTGTTTTTTCCTCTGCCTTTATCCTTATCCTCACAAGCAAGCCAATGGCTTTATTACTGCTCGTGCGCCTGCCCATCTTTTTTGCGAAAAACTATTTTAAGGCTATCTTTGTAGCTATAAATTCAATGAGCGAATGCACTTTTCCGTCAGTTTCTTCAAGTTTCTTCTTCTTTGTTGCCTTCCCCTGTCTTTGTTTGCCCAAAACGAGGTGCTTCTGGCCTCGCGCAATGCCCAAGGCCTGTACGGCTACACCAACGCTGCCCAAGAGTATGTGATAGAAGCTCAGTACGACTTGGCTTTTCCTTTCCAAGCCGAAGGCATCGCCAAAGTGGTCAAAAATGGCCTTTGGGGGCTGATTGACCCGAAAGGAAAAAATGTAGTAGCTCCTCAATACGAATATATCGGATGGGCTGATGAGGCCTTCTTCCGCGATTATAGCCGCAAGGCGGGGCAAAACTACCAAGCAGGCACGTATTACGAAGCCTTCGAGCGGGTCATTGCCTTTCGCAAAAATGGCCTTTGGGGACTGATGAACACCGCAGGCAAGGTGCTGGCCGAAGCCCAATACGACTTTATTTCTTATCCCCGCAACCGTATTATGTATGTAGCTGCCCAAAAGGCAGGCGCACCCAAGCGCTGGGGCTTGCTCAACCTCAAGGGCAAGGAAGTGCTGCCGCCACGCTACGAGTACCTTAGCCCACAGGCCGACCACAAGCGCTTTGTAGTGGGCAAGGAGCAGGTGGCAGCCAATGGTACTATCGAAACCCGTTTTGGGGTGATAGATGCCACGGCCAAAGAATTGGTAAAGGTACAATACAGCAGCCTGCGCGAGATGGGCGGCTATTATGTAGTCAAAACTGCTGAAAACCGCTGGCAGCTTTACAATGCTGCTGGCAGCCGTGCTTTTATAGAAGCTTTCGATGAGGTAAAATATGTGTTGGGCGACTTGCTCATTGCCAAAAAAGCGGGGCGCTGGGGCGTTGTAAATCTTGAAGGCAAGTGGGTGATTGCGGCCAACTATCAAGACATCCAGCCCAAAGATGCCAAAAGCTTCTCGCTGCTGCCTTTTACAAATTGGCGATTGGTGAATCTGGCGCACGAAAAGCTCAAAGAATTTCATTTTGAAGATTTACAGCCTCTGAGTGCCGACTTGTTCAAGTTTCAGCTCAATGGGCTTTGTGGTATTATCAACTACCAAGGCGAGGTAATCGAAGAAGCTGTATATCAAGAGATTTTTCCTTTTAAAGAGGGTTGGGCAGTAGCCAAAATCAACAACCGCTTTACGGTGATAGACAGCCACAAGCAGCGCATCGTGTCCGACTTCGACTCGGTGCAGCTCGACACGCTGGGCTTTATCAGGGTAAAGAAAACAGAAGAAGGCCTGAGCCGCTGGGGGCTGTACAAGGGCGCTCGGCAGATTCTCCCGCCTCGCTACGAGGGCATCAAGGTGCTGAGCAATGAGCTCTTTGCTGTAAAGCAAAGTGGTGCTTGGGGCTATATGAATGCCCAATCGCTCTGGGTGGTCAATCCAAAATTTGATGATGTAGCGCCTTATGTACGCAACCTTGCCGTGGCACGCCTCAAAGGGCGTGTAGGCATCATAGACCGCCAAGGCAAGTGGCTGGTAGAGCCTGTTTTCGACAGCCTGTACATCTTGAGTCGGCAGGTGGCCATTTTCAAGGCTTACGACAAGCTGGGGCTTTTGCATATTGACAGCAAGGAAATCAAGATAGCTGCCGACAAAATCCTCCACCTCGGCAATGGCTTGGTGCGTGTAGAAAACAGAGGCTACATCGGCATCTATCACGTAAACGGCGACAAAATCATTCCGCCCGACTGTGCTTCTATCTCCGAATGCAGCGCCGACAGCGTTTTTACGGTATATGTACAGAGCCGCTACAAGCTCATCAACCAAAAAGGCAAAGTACTGCTCCAAAGCAGCCAATACGACGAAATGCGCATGATGTCGCAAGACTTCGTGCCCGTGCGCAAGGGCAAAAGCTGGGGCTTTATCAGTCAATACGGCAAAATGCGTATCTCGATGCGCTATGGCGATGCCCGTCCTTTTACCGAGGGCTTGGCCGCTGTGAAGATGGGCAATGCTTGGGGCTATATCTCGCGTGGCGAGATTCTCACCATCAATCCCGACTACGACGATGCCTTGCCTTTTCAGAGTGGTTTGGCGCAGGTACGCAAAAGGCAAAAATGGGGTTTTATAAATACCAAAGGCCGCGAAGTGGTAGAAATCAAGTATGATACCGTATATCGCCTGTCTCCCGAGCGCTATATTGTGATGAAAGATGGCCTCCAGGGCTTGGTAGCCGAAAACAAAGGCTTGGCTTTGCCCACCAAATACCAAAGCATTAGGGCTATCAGCGAGCAGCACTTTTTGGTGGAGCGCAACAACAAAAAAGGAATTTCGGGAGTTGATGGGAAAGATTATATCCCGATGTTGTACGACTTTTTGTATGTAAATCCTTACAATAATTCGTATCTTGTCGGCACCAAGCAGGAGCGAATTATACGAGAAGTGCCTTAGTGATGCTTTTTGTGGTAAAATTTTTGTATGAATAAAATCTTTAAAACTTACACCTTTGTATCATCATTCAAATAAATAGATGAAAACGATGAAGAACTACCAACTAATCTTCTTACTCTTTTTTTTAGCAATGCCCTTTGCCACACAAGCCCAAGAAGTACAGTGGGCTGAGAAAATAGTGGCGGTATCCTCCGAATACAAAGAAGCCAAAGATGAATACCAATTTCGCGCAGCACAAGCTTTGGGAAAGCCCAACTCTGCACCTTTTGGCGTATTTGCACCTACGGCTTGGAGCTCGGTGCGTTTGAACAACTCCCTCGAAGAGTTTATTCATGTAGCTTTTGCCAAGCCTATGGCCATCAAGCAAGTAGCCATTGTAGAGAGCTTCAATGCGGGAGCCATCACGGCAGTATATGCCTACGACGAGAAAAATACCCCCAATATCATTTATAAAAATCCTGTACCTGCCGCCCGCAAGCCGGGCGTATTCAGTATTCAGCTCCCCGCAAAGACAGACTACAAAGTAAAAGCCATCAAAGTAGTACTCAATCCTTCTGCCGTAAAAGGCTACAACCAAATAGATGCCATCGGTATCAGCGACAGCGAAGCCCCCATCGAGGCGACGATTGTACTTGGTAAAAATGTAAAGATAGAAGCCAAACCGGAGAAGCTGAGTGCTGCGGTCAATTCTTCTTTTCAGGAAATAGCCCCTGTGATTAGTCCCGATGGCAAAACACTCTTTTTTACCCGCGACAGCCACCCGCAGAACATTCCTGAAATCCAAAAAAATCAAAAAATTTACAAACAAGACGTATGGTATTCCAAGGTAGATGCTAATGGCGACTTTCAGGGAGCTGTCAATATTGGAGCACCCATCAACAATGCCGGACATAATTCTGTGCTTTCTATTTCTGCAGATGGCAATACCTTGTTACTCAACAACTACTACGCACCCGATGGCACGCAGATGGGGGTGCTTTCGGTGAGCAAGCGCCAAGGCGATAAATGGGGGCAGCCCGATTCTGTAAGTATCGAAGGCTACAAAAACTTGAGTCTTTACTCAGAATTTTGCTTCTCTCCTGATGGCAAGGCCCTTATCATAGCCATTAAGCAAGACAAAGACTATTACGGAGGCAAAGACTTGTATGTATCTTTTCCGAGAGGGGAAAACCGCTGGAGCAAACCGATGAACTTGGGCAGGGTGGTAAACACCGCCGCCGACGAGGTGTCGCCTTTCTTGGCAGCCGACGGCAAGTCGCTCTACTACGCTACTTCGGGCTTCAATGGCTATGGCAAGCATGATGTATATGTAACGCGCCGCTTAGACAATACTTGGCTCAACTGGTCGGAGCCGCAAAACCTCGGCCCTGAGATTAATACACCAAGTTGGGATGCGTACTTTACCATTGCTGCCGATGGGCAATACGCCTATTATGCCTCTAATATGGATATTTACCGTATCATCTTGTCCGACCCCAACAAGCCCGATCCCGTGGCTTTGCTCAAAGGCAGGGTAATAGACCAAAAATCTCAGAAGCCGATTAAGGCCAAGATAGCAGTGGTAGAGGCAGGCCAAAAAGAGAGCCGCAATACCGAAAGCAATGAGGAAAGCGGAGAATACAAAAATATATTGCCGCTTGGCAAAAAATATGAAATATTGGTAGAAGCCAAGGGCTATTTTCCTGCCCAAGGCGACTTCGATGTGAGCAGCCGCAAAGAATACATCGAGATTGTGAAAGATTTTCAGCTTGTACCCTTTGAAAAAGGGCAAACAGTGCGCTTAGACCATATTTACTTTGGCAGAGGCAGTGCCGACTTGCTCATAGAGTCTTTCCCGGAGCTTGATAAGCTGGCCGCTGTGCTGCAAGAAAACCCTGCGGTGAGTATCTTGTTGGAAGGCCATACCGAAATCTATGGCAACAAGAAAGCCTTGGTGAAGCTCTCCGAAAGCCGTGTTTCTGCCGTAAAGCGCTATTTGGTAAACAAGGGCATAGATACCAAAAGGGTGAAATACAAAGGCTATGGTCCCAACAAGCCGCTTACTATGGAAGATACCGAAGAGGCACGCCAACTGAACAGAAGGGTGGAAGTGAAGATTTTGTAAGTGTGTCTGAATATAAATTATGTGGGCGGCCATTATTTCCCAAAAATAATGGCCGCTGGTACTTTTTAGGCTGTAAAGCACTAAAAACAAAATAAACTTACGCGCTTGGGCGATTTCTGTATATTTTTTTTAATTTACATAAACAAAACCACACGTTCATGCCGCCTTTTCTTCTGTATGCAGGTCTATCTGTATTGGCCGCCATCGTATTATTGCTGGGTTACAAGCTTCGTCAATACCAACAAGACAATGCCGAGCTCCACCACCAAAATACGCAACTACTCAAAATAAGCGAAGAAGACCGCCTCAGCCAGCAGGCGACTCAGCAGCGCATCGCTGTCTTGCAAAGCTTTGACCGTGTGTTGATTCGCCTGGCCAAAAACAAATATGTACAGTTGGGAGATTGGGAGCGTGCCCTTATCCAAATCACTGAAGTAGCAGCCAATGCCTTGCAGGTATCGCGCCTAAGTATATGGCAATACAATGAAAATCCTACAAATATTACATGTCTCAATTTGTATGAGGCCGAAAAAGACAAACATAGCAAAGGGCTTTTGCTTCCCAGAGAATCTTATCCGCAATATTTCCGCTATATAGAACAAGAAGATGTATTGGTGGCTTCAGAAGCGGCCAGCCATGAGGCTACCCAAGAGTTTACGAAAGCCTATCTCACCAACAATCAGGTAGTTGCCATGCTGGATGTACCTTATTATATTGATACGCGCCTTTCAGGAATTATCTGCTGCGAACACCACAGCCCACGGGCTTGGCAGAGCGAGGAGGTGCAGTTTGTCAAATCTCTGGCCTATGTGGTGGCTATCGCCTTCAAATCTTTTCGCCGTAAGCAAGCCGAGGAAGAGATAGAAGAAAAAAACAGTACATTGGAGCAGCAAAATGAGGAAATTCGTAGCCAGCACCAGCTTCTTGAGGAGCAGCACGAAGAAATAGCCCGTATGAACACTGAGCTGCAGCGCCTCAATACCGAACTTGAGGAAATCGTAAGAGAGCGTACCGAAAGCTTGATTATGGCCAATAAGCAGCTCGAAATTGCCTACCAAGAGCTGGACTTGTTTACCTATCGTGCCTCTCACGACTTTCGAGGGCCTAT
>DAIQNQ010000148.1:0-1436 GCA_036788275.1 Thermonemataceae bacterium | reverse complement strand
AAGATATTTGATATGTTTTACCGAGGCTCCAATGTATCGAATGGCAGTGGCTTGGGACTTTATGTAGTAAAAAAAGCCGTAGAAAAGCTCAAGGGAACTATTCAGGTAGAATCGCTCTTACACGAACATACTACCTTCCGAATCCAAATTCCCATGATGGCAGATGCTGCTGCGCTTTAGTTTATGAATCAAGCACAAAAAAAATTTACCTTTGCACGTATCCGCTACCAATCCGGCAATTGGGATACCGACGAGCGAATGCCCCTCAACCTGCTCAACTCTTTGGTGGAATACACTTCTGTGCCCATCAATCCACAAGAAAAAGTGGTAAATCTGGCACAAGAGGAAATCTTTAACCATCCCTTTTGCTACCTCAGCGGCCATCGCTTGGTACAGTTTCAGGCTGCCGAGCGCAAAAACTTTGAAATGTATGTGCGTAACGGAGGCTTTGTCTTTGCCGACGACTGCAACCACGACATTGACGGCCTCTTTGCCCAATCTTTTGAAAGACAAATGGCCGATATCTTTGGCCGCAATGCCCTCCAAAAAATCTCTCCCAAACACGACCTCTACCACAGCTTCTTCGACTTTGAAGAAGGGCCGCCCACGACCTCCTTCGAGCTGAACGGTTGGGGCGACGACCTCGTGCACGACTACCTCAAGGCGGTTGTTATCAATGGTAAAATAGGGGTGCTGTACAGCAACAAAGACTATGGCTGCGAGTGGGACTACGACTTCCGCAACAAGCGCTTTCTGGCCGAAGACAATACCAAGTTTGGGGTCAATATACTGATGTATGCCCTGACGAAGTAAAATAAAAAAGCCTGTCAATTTCCACTGACAGGCTTTTTTTTATCAAGCAATGATTATTCTATCACCACCTTCTTTACAATCAGTCCTTGATTGCTGGCGATATGTACATAATACAAGCCTTTTTGCAAGCCACTTACTTCAAATATGGCCGCTTGTTGGCTGCTCACACTGCGTTCAGAAATACTTTGTCCCAAGCTGTTGTAAAGTACGGCTTTGCTCTCGGCAATGGCCAATCCCTCTAAGCTCAGCACAAAAGATTGTGAGGCCGGGTTAGGATAGAGCTTGGTAGCTTGTGAGAGGCGGCTGTCTATGCTACTTACCGTGATACTGGCACTAGCGGTATTGCTATACTCAGAGAAGTTGGCAGTACCCTTGGCAGCTCTCACACGATAAAAGTAAGTAGTGTTGCTTGTTACACTCAGATTATCTGTGTAGGTACCTACATTGGCTTCTAAGCTGGCGATTTGGCTAAAGCCGGAGCTTTCGGAGGTAGAGCGCTCTACGCGATAGCTCGTTTCGTTATCGGCATTGTCTGTCCAAGAGAGCTGTACAGCACTTCCCGCAACGGTGACCGTAAGTGCAGCAGGTGCATTGATAGGCTCAAAAGGTGTGCTGGCAGAGGC
>DAIQNQ010000147.1:5051-7423 GCA_036788275.1 Thermonemataceae bacterium | reverse complement strand
TAGCTTTTGCAAGCAGCCCTGATGCCCTCGTAGAGCGCCTCGATGGCTTCTACCGAGAAGCGATTGCTCAGGCCGATGCCTACGGTTACTTGGAGGGGAATGCCGTTCATGGCGGCAATATCCGATACATTTACGGCGATGGCCTTGTAGCCAAGGTGCTGGAGCGGCGTATAGGCCAAATCGAAGTGTACGCCTTCCAGCAGCATATCAGTAGAGTGCAACAAAAGCTGCTCGCCTATGGCATATACGGCGGCATCGTCGCCAATGCCCATTTGTGTTTGTGGATGAAAAATCTCTACTTTTTTGGCCAAGCGCTCTATCAGTCCAAACTCTCCTAAGCTGCTGATGTCGGTACGGGGTGTTTCTTGTTCCATAGCTTGTTTTATTTAGAAGGCGGCAACTTGCTTGTTTTGCGTAGCCAATAAGGCAGCAAAAGCACACCTATAAAAAGGTAAGGATAATAAGTGAATATACGCCAGATAATGCCTACAATGCTGCTAAAATCGCCCAAAAACTCCCTGTAAAACTCCGTAAAGAAATACTCGGCAGTACCGGTACTGCCCGGGGTAATGGAGATAAGCATCACAATCCAAAGAATGACCTGCCGAGAGAAAATCATTAGGTGGTTTTGCAGGGTAAGGTCTGTAAAAGCCCATATCAGGAAATTAAGCATGGCATAGCGGGCTATCCAAGCAAAAAGCGTGTAGCCAATGGCTCTGAGCCAATAGCCGCTGTCTTTGCCGCGCATCTCGGCAGAGGCGCGAATCATGTCATTACCCGTATTGTAGGCGGCTAAGCGCCAGCGCTTGAAAAAGCGAAAGGCTGTGATTTTGAGCAATATCCACTTGAAAGCCCGCGGCTTTACCAAGAGGCCATAAGCCATTAGGAAAGTGTAAAGTGCTATCAGTGCATAGCTGATACTGAAACCTATCAGAAAGCCTTGGCTAAACTCAATGTCAAATACACCACCCTGTGTGAAAAGCAATACAATGGGGGCAGCCACAATGAAAAAGCCATTATCAAGGATGGCCGTGAGCATCACATAGGCCAAAGACTTGCCCATGGGAATGCCCTCGCGGTTCAAAATAAAAATAGCCACCGCTGTACCTCCTACCGCCGAGGGCGTTATGGCAGAGGCAAACTCC
Source organism: Thermonemataceae bacterium (assembly GCA_036788275.1). Classification (GTDB taxonomy): domain Bacteria; phylum Bacteroidota; class Bacteroidia; order Cytophagales; family Thermonemataceae; genus DAIQNQ01. The sequence continues at coordinate 6,278 of DAIQNQ010000147.1, read as the reverse complement.
CAGAGCAATACTACAAAAATACTGGTCTTGCGCGTCAGGCTTTTGCCCGTAAGGTAATAGATGCGATAGATATAGCCAATATCGCGTGCCAAGAGGACAAAAAAAGCCGCTCCGATGGCCGCCAAGTTGGCGTGTACGAAGTAGTCGAAGTATTCGGCTTTATAATTACGATAAAACAAAAATACAGCCACTGCCACCCCAATCAGAATGGGCAGAATGGCCTTGCGAGGGCTTACGGATTGTATTACGTTTTTATCTTCGGAAAGCTCTGTCATGAGTTTTGCGAGTTAATATCAGGAGAAAAAGCCGTGTCCGGGGTGTTTTCTTGGGGTACACGCAGCCAAAAATTATTGAATCCTTCGCCCAACTGTAGCTCCAGCTCCCCCAATTGCAGCAGTTCCAAAATCGCCAAGAAATTGAATACTACCACTACTTTCCAGCTGTTTTGCAGCAGTACCTCCTCGAAAGAGATGCGCTTCTGAGCAAGTACCATGTTGAGCAAGTGCTTCTTTTGCCCTTCTACGGTGTAAGGATACTGATATACCGTATGTGAGGCCTTTATGTGTTGTATCTGAAAGCGCTCTACCACGCGTTCATATACTTTTAAGAGCTTGTAGAGGTCTAAGTCTTGCAATTCGGCCTCTACATTGCTTATTTCAGAGAGTTTTTTGATTTCCTTCACCACATTGCCACGTGCGGCACGGCTCAGGCGAGCATCTTCTAAGCGCGCAAATTCCTCAATGACCGACTTGTATTTTTTGTATTCCAAGAGGTTGCGTACCAGTTCCTCGCGCGGGTCTATCTCATTGCCCAGCTCGTCTATTTCGGGGCGAGGCAACAGCATTTTGGCTTTGATGCGCATCAAAGTAGCAGCCACCAATATAAACTCACTGGCCACTTCTATGTTCAATCTTTCGAGTTGCTGAATGTAGCCCAGAAAGTCGTTGGTGATTTTGGAAATGGGAATATCATAAATGTCCAACTCGTCGCGCTCAATAAAAAACAGAAGCAGGTCGAAAGGACCCTCAAAGAGAGGTAGTTTTATTTCAAAACTCAAAGCAGCATCTTGTTTAGTTTTACGGCCAAAGATATTGAAAATCTTGCAGACTTAGGAGGCTCGTCAGGACTTTGTTTGCAAAGCTTGCACAAAAGCCATCAGGCGGGGCAGCAGTACCTCTTTAGAAAAATACGCTTGGGCGAGCTTTCCGGCATTTTGCTGGGCACTCT
>DAIQNQ010000147.1:3433-4951 GCA_036788275.1 Thermonemataceae bacterium | reverse complement strand
GCCATATCCGACATATTGGGCACTACGCAAATCGGCTTAGTCGGTACAAGCCTCCCCACATAATCGGCCATCGTAGGCGAAAGCGCCACAATGCCTTCGGCCTTTTGGTAAATGAGTTTTTCCAAAGCGTACAAAGCTTTCTTCAAGACCCAATTACGCACATAGCCCATCTCCACGGGAGCTTGTGGCCAAAGGTCGCGCACCTCAAAAATATACTTTTTGCCATAGCGGTATTTGAGCCAGAGGGCAATCAGGCCAATGCTCAGCGGCGTGGAGCTGGCATAGACCAAGTCTGCGTCTCGAAGGCTGGCCGCTTTGCGCGAAGCCTGATAAACGAACTTCCAAAAAGCTCCAAGCCGCTTCCAAAAGCCAAAATGATTGCTATACGCCACAGGCAAATAGTGGATGCTTAGGCCTTCCGCTTCTTCATAAAGCGCCTCTGCTGTGTTGTGTGCCGTAATCACCTCCACCTGCCAACCTTGCTGCTGCATGGCTTGGGCGATGTAAAGCGAGCGGTGAGAGCCGCTTTCGTCGCTTTTGCGAAAGTATTGGTGCAGGTAGAGGATTTTCATGGGAAATGTATTTGCAGCCAGCGATGCAGTACCAGCACCGCCCACAGCGCTGCACCAAAGTCGGCCTTGCCGGACAAATGTGCACGAAGCATCTGTGAAAAGCGCTCAAAATCAATGTATTCATAAATCGGCTGCTCGGCTGCTAAGAGCGGCTGCAGCAAGTGCTGCCAACGTGCTTGGCGGCTCCAATGGCTCCAAGCCATGCCAAAGCCCTCTTTTCTGCGTCGGGCAAATGCTTGGCCGCCATATTGCTCCAGAAGCTCCCGCAGCAGCCATTTTCTGCCGTGGCGCATGAGGGTATCGCCGGGGAGGTTGGCTGCAAAGGCGCATATACTTTCGTGCAGATAAGGCACGCGTACCTCTACGCCATGGCGCATCCCCCAAGCATCATTGAGGCGGAGAATGTCTTGGGGGAGATAATGGAAAAGGTCAAAATCCAAAGCCGCACGGAGCGGGTCGGGAGGAGGGTTTTGACTTTTAAAAGAGGCCTCAAGTGTTTGTAGCAAAGGTACTTCGCTTCGGCAGAAGGCATCGAAGGTGAGGCGGCTGTCTGGATGTAGCCCTTGTAGAAGCTTTCGGTAGGAAGAACCTAAGTGATTGAAAATCTGTGGATAACTTGTGGATAACTTTTTTAATGTGTTGATATTAAGATATTTACTGTTCCAATTTTCTTGAAATTTTAAAACACTATGCAAGGCCTGATGCCGCCGATAGCCTCCAAAAAGTTCATCGGCACCCGCCCCCGAAAGCGCTACTTTACAGGTACTGCTTGTATGTGTGGCAAGTATATCGCTGAGCAAGGTGGCACCATCAGCAATAGGCTGCTCCATGTGGTAGAGGTGCTTGTCGAGGTCTGACAAAATATTTTCGGTAATTTCTACTTCCTGCAATTTCCCACCAAACTTACGGGCGGCTTTCTGAGCAAAGTGGCTGTCTTGGGTACTGT
>DAIQNQ010000147.1:0-3333 GCA_036788275.1 Thermonemataceae bacterium | reverse complement strand
ACTTCTTGGATGCCCTCAAAAAAAGTATGGGGAGCGGCCGTATATTTATAAGCCAAATAGTGTGGAATGTGGGCTTTATTGAGCTTTTTTTCTACCAAGCCGCTGGCCAAAATAGCCGATATTTCGGAAGCAACAATCAGATATTTTTCGTTTTGTACAAAAAACAGAGGCTTGATGCCCTGCGGGTCGCGCCCGATGTGGAGCAGGTGCCGCTTGGCATCATGGCAGACAAAAGCGTACATGCCTTCCCATTGCTCAGATGGCACTTCGTGTGCAATGGCTTGGAGCAGCACTTCGGTATCACTTTGGCTTTTGGTGGGCAGCCGATACTTGTGGGCAAGCGCTGCGTGATTGTAGAGCTCACCATTGTAGGCGATACTCAGCCCCTTGTCGCTGTCTTGCATAGGTTGTATGGCCTCTGCACCAAGGCTCTGAATGGCCAAGAGGTTGTGTGCCATAAAGAGCTGATACTGCGAAAAGCGCTGCTGTATCCACTTTTGTCCATCAGGGCCGCGATACGCTCCGGCAGCCATCATCTTTTGGATGGGGTTGCTGTTGAGTGTTTGGGTATAATCTATAATCAAATGCAGGCCACACATAGCTTAGGCTTCTTTTTCGGCCAAATAGGTATAATCTTTAATAATCGTTTGGAGCATTTCTAAGTCCTCGGCTTTGCTGTCAATCTGCAATACTTGTTTGGTTTTTTGGGCTACTTTATGGAGAATTTCAGCATCCTTATTTTTCTGATATACCAAAATGGCCTCTCTGATAATATTAATGTCGGTATCGGAGAGGAGGCTTACTTGTAGAAACTGCGGAATATACAAATCGTTGATGTCTAAGAGTGTGAGGTCTTTTTGAAGGCTCATAGAACGTATCTTCACTACGGCGGTATTGGCGGCTACATCGCCGATGCGCTGGCCTTTGCCATTGGCCGATACAAAAATGACGGCCACACTCCCAAAAAACATCATATCCAAAGGGCGCAGCAGCCACCGCAGGAAGTAGTCGCCCAAGGTGGCTTGCCGTCCGTCTAAGCGGATTACACGGATATTGCGCTGCTTTTTTCCGATGGTTTGCCCATTCATAAATACCTCCGATACCAAGTCGTAGAGCAAATAAGGCAACGCAAAAAATATCACGAGAAGTACTATGGCCAATTCACTGGAGATGCTGAAGTTCAAGGCATTGCCTATGTTCAGAGCAAAAGTAAATAGCGCAATTATATAGCCATACACAATGAGGGCATCAATCAGCGTAGCCAAAATGCGGTCGCCCACGCTGGCAGCTTCATATTCGATATTTACGTTTTGGGTAGTATTGACCTTGATTTTATACATAGGCTGCCTTGGGAGTTGGGAAGAGCGTACAGAGCAAATATACAAATTTGTATTTTAATAGCACCTTTTATCCTTGAAGCTTGGGCTCCTTTTCTATTGGCCAAGTCTTAGTCCAAGTGTCAGCATATTTTTGTACGGTATTGGCATCAATACGTTCCTCTGTGGCGATATGGCCTAAGCAGGGGCACTGGGCGTGATGCAAGATAATGTCGGTGCTGGCAGGATTGGCAGCGCCATTGAATACAATGCCTTTGAGGCGAAGCCCACGGCGGCGTATCTCCTGAATACTCAGTAAGGTATGGTTGATGCTTCCCAAGTAGAGATTCGATACCAAAATCAGCTCGCAAGCAAAGCGCTCTACCAAGTCCACCACGAAATGTTCTTGATTGAGAGGCACGAGGAGGCCGCCTGCACCTTCTATCACCAAGTGTTTGTTGTGGTGAGTGGGCAAGTGTATCTCGTCCAACACAATGCTGCGCCCCTCGGCGGCGGCGGCAGCGTGGGGCGAGGCGGGCAACTGAAAAGTATAGGCCGAGGGGTGAAAGACGGTGTCGGGCTGGCGCACAAGGCTGCGAAGGGTGTCGGTATCGGTAGGGCTGCCCGACTGCACGGGCTTCCAGTAGTCGGCTCCCAGCATTTGTACCAAAATAGCACTTACAAGGGTTTTGCCGGAGTCGGTACCGATGGCACTTACAAAGTAGTTCATGGTTTTTGCGGATAAAATGAAAATCCTTTTGTTTGCTCAGGAAAGGCTTTTTGGAGGTGCTCAAGGGCACATTGGAGGCGCTCTTGGGGATTGCTGCCTGCTACGATACCGTAGGCGAAGCCTCTGCTTTGCAGTTCTTTTTCGTACAAGTCAAAAAAATATTCGCGGAGCTGCGGATGCTCGCGGAGCGGGTCGGGTGTCCAAGGAATATCGGGCTTGGTGAGCAAGTAAAAATCGTAAGCGCGCTGAGGAATCTGCTCCAAAATCCAAGCATCACAACATTGATAAGCATTTTCACTCCATATTTTCATGACCAGCAGTTCTGTATCTGCAAAGAGCCAATCAGGTGTTTCTTGTGCAATAAGCTGCTCTTCTTGTGCGGCTTGGCCTTGAGCAATGTGGAGGAGGTCTGCAAATACATAATTTCTGCCCAAAGTCTCCAAATAGTGGCGGGCGTATTCGGCTACCATGGGCGCATCGAAACACTCGGCCAGTGCTTGGGTGAGGGTGGACTTTCCGGTAGATTCGGGGCCGGTGATGGCGATTCGCAGCATACGCAATAGAAAGGTTGCCTATTTGTAGGGAATTTTGCTTTTGTACAGCAAGTGTCGGCAAAAATACAAAAACAATCTATTGCTCCGAGCAAAATAAGAGGAAGTATCGTGGCTGCCTATTGGCTTGGCAGGCAGAGGAAAGGTGTAAGTTTGGGTGGGCAATTTCACTGAAAAAGGAAAACTATTGCTCTATATTTGTTTGTAGCAAGCTTTTACAAGTTTTAATCTTTGTCAATATGTTTTCTTGTATCAAAAACCCGCTTTTTGTCATCAGCCTTTTGGCTGCTTGTTGCTTGTCAAACAGTAGCCCTCGCGCCTATGAAATAGACTTTGAATGTGTGCAAGGCTATCGCTTTACAGGGCAAGAAAACGACCTTTCGATGCTGTTTTTTGCTATCAAAAGCCCCAAAGAGTGGGAAAGCAATTTTCAGCCCTATCCCGGCCACTATGCTCCTGCCTGCACTCCCGTAAATTTCGACAACTACGTGGCCATCGCCATTATCAAACAAAGCCAAGACCACTGGGTACTTCGCCCCAAGCGCGTAGTGATAGACGAAGGCGAGGTAAGCTTTGAATACGAGGCACATACCTCCGAGAAAAACATTGGCTGGCGCAATGCCGCCCCGCTCATTGTGCTGGTGCCCAAGGCCAGTTACAAGTCGGTACGCTTCATCGAAAACGGCAGCGTAATGAAAAAAATAGAAAATTTTGATGGGAAAAGGGATTTTTGATA
>DAIQNQ010000146.1:0-7479 GCA_036788275.1 Thermonemataceae bacterium | reverse complement strand
ATTACCTATACAAGCCCTTCGGCTTCGCAGATGCTCGGCTATGCCGAAGAAGAACTGCTGGGCAAAGATGTGTATAGCTTTGTATATCAAGAAGACATTACCAAAGGAAAAGCTTATTTCTGGGGCAAGCTCAAAGCTAATAGCGTACTGCCTCCGATAGAAGTACGTATTGTTCAAAAAAATGGCAACCTACGCTTCATAGAAACTCAAGCAACCAACCTGCTGCACAACCCGCACGTGCAGGGAGTGATTATCATCTCCAGAGATATTACCGAGCGCAAAGAGCAGGAGCAATCTCTTCTCCTCATGAAGCGTGCCGTAGATGCCTCCCAAAATGGCATCTTGATTCTTGATGCGCGGGATACCCAAAAGCCCATTATCTATATAAATGATGCCTTCAGTGAGATGACGGGCTATGACACAGAAGAAATCATAGGTCGAAGTATGGCCTTGCTTTATACGCCCCAGTCCCTCGATGCAGCCGCACAAGCCTTGCCCGAAGAAGCTCCTTGGCAAAAGGCACTCCTCTCCGATAAAGAGAGCCGTTTTACGCTGAAGCAATACAAGAAAAATGGCGAAGCCTTTTTCAATGAAACTAGCCTTTCGCCCATTTTCAACCGCCAAGGCCAACTGACCCACTACGTAGGCATACAGAATGACGTTACCCAGCGGATTGTTTATGAAGAGCTGCTCAAAAAAATTGTAGAAGGTATCTCCGGAGAGATAGGCGAAGCCTTTTTTCAATCTCTCGTAAAAACCATTTCGCTGGCTCTGGAAGTGGATTTTGCTTATGTGGGGGTAGTATCGCCTATTTATCCCGACCAGATACAGATGCTTGCCTTTTATCAAGATGGTCAGCTGCGAGAGCCTGAAAGCTATTCGCTACGCGATAGTGTGTCGGAGCAAATTCTAAAAAAAGGAAGTGTAAGCGTGGCGGAAAAAGCACGAGAACTCTTCCCGAAAGATACCCACCTCAAAGCGCAACAAGTAGAATCGCTGATTGGCGTAGCCCTCAAAGACAGCGAAGAGCGTGCCATTGGCCTGATGGTAGTGGCGCATCGGCAGCCTATCAAGCATATCAAAAATGCGGCTACCTTGCTCGAAATATTTGCCATTCGTGCCTCTACGGAGCTGGAGCGCAGCAGTACGATTGAGGCCTTGCAGAAGAGTCAAGAAAAATTTAGGAAGCTGGCTGTCAATTCTCCTGATATAATTTATATCTCGGAATTTTTGGATAACCAAACCCAGCGGGTTATTTATCTAAACCGCAACACCCTTTTTGGATACAGCTTGGCCGAAATCAACACCTCCGGCTTTGTGAACAGGTTTGTGCATCCCGAAGATTTGGGACGATTGGAGGCGGCTATTACACGCCTCTTTACGGAAAGTTCTTTGGAAAGCGACGAGCTGGAGTACCGAGTATTTGATAAAAAAGGAGTAGAGGAGTGGGTATATCGCCGACATACCGTGATGGAACGCAGCCGCTCAGGCAAGCCCAAGCAGTTGCTCATCAACCTGACCTTGATTACTGAAAAGAAAGAAGCCGAACAAGAGCTCCTCAAAACCAATTATGAGCTTGACAGCTTCGTGTATCGCTCCTCCCACGACCTGCGTGCGCCGCTGCGCTCTATCTTGGGGCTGGTGAATATATTGCATTTAGAACCTGACCCGCAAGCACAAAAAGAATATTTGGATTTGATAGAGAAGAGTGTTAAGAAATTGGATTCTTTTATTGCTGATATGACCGACTTCTCGCGCAACTCTCGCTTGGAGATGGAAGCCAAAGCCGTTGATTTTGAGCAGCTGCTCAAGGATACCATCGAAAACTTGCAGTATATGGAAAAAGCGCCGAAGATTCGTATAGAGCAAGAAATCAGCCTGCAAGCACCTTTCTATTCGGACAATAAACGCCTGAGTATTTTGTTTCAGAATCTGCTCTCCAATGCAATCAAATATCACAACTTTCAGCAAGAAAGCCCTTTTGTAAAAGTATCGGTGCGTGATAGCCTGCCTACCGGCATAGAAGTGTGCTTCCAAGACAATGGGCAGGGCATTCAGGACGAGCACTTGCTGCGTATTTTTGACATGTTTTATCGTGCCAACTCCGAAGCGCAAGGCTCCGGCTTGGGGCTCTACATTGTGGCACAGGTGGTGGAACGCCTCAAAGGGCGTATTGAAGTGGTCTCTATATTTGGGCAAGGCTCTACTTTTACGTTGTATTTGCCGAGCTTGTCGCCTTCGTCTTGATTTTTCTTTGCCACCCAAAATCTTACACCTTTTGTGGTTTGCCAAGCCAAAAGTTTGTAAAAGAAATACAAAATATTTTTCTAAATTTGCAGAACATTCTTAAAAACTTTATCTTACGTCAAGAATTTAACACTCAAGTTTCATGGAGAGCAGCCAAAGTATAGACCTTGTAATGTTGGTAGATGACAATGATACCGATAACTTCATTAGCAAGCGCATCATTGAAATCACAAAATTTGCCAAGCGTATCGAAATAAAAAACTCTGGCAAAAGCGCACTGCAATATCTCGAACAAGAGCAGAACAACCCTGCCAACCTACCGGATTTGATTTTCTTGGATATCAACATGCCCATCGTGGATGGCTTCGTATTCTTGTTTGAGTTTGAGATGTTTCCTGAAGAACTCAAAAAGAAGTGTAAAATTGTGATTCTCTCCAGCTCCGATAACAAGCGCGATATAGAAAAAATTGTGGACAACGAATACGTGGTAAAGTTTATTACCAAACCACTTACCGAAGCTGCCCTCAACGAAGTAAAACCACTTATTCTGAACGCTACACAAGCTTAAAGTATCTTATGATGCCCTGTCTTGAGGCAGTCGTACTTAATATCAACAATTAAATATCAACTCATGAGCCGTCTGCGGTATTTTCTGGCGTTTTCTTTTGTTTTTTTTGGCACTTATTCCCTACAAGCACAAGAAAGTACCCCCGACAGCACAAAGCAATGGACAAACAAAGCCAGCTTTGGGCTGAATTTTGCCCAAGTACAGCTCAATAACTGGGCAGGTGGCGGCGAAAGCTCTATTTCTGCGAGTGGCTTGGTGTCGCTGTCTTCAGAAAAAAAGACAGCAAACATGACTTGGACCAACAGCCTTGACCTTACCTACGGGCAGGCGCGTATCGGAAAGCAGGCCTTTCGCAAGACCGACGACCAGCTGCTCATCAGGAGCGTGTATAACCGAAAAATTACCGAAAAGTGGGGTGTGGCCGGAGGTGCTGACTTCCGCACACAGATAGACAAAGGTTTCAATTTCACTACGGATGATGTTACCGGCGAAGAAGTACGCACGCTTATTTCTGATTTTATGGCACCGGCTTACCTGAACCTCAACATAGGTTTGAGCTATACCGTACCTCGTTTCAAAGCGATTTTGTCGCCTATTGCCTCCAAATTTACTTTTGTACTCAACGACGAGCTATCTGCCCAAGGGGCTTATGGTGTAGATCCGGGCAAGCGCGTGCGCTCAGAGCTGGCAGGAGCAAGCTTGAATATTGTGGCCGATTATGATTTGATGGAAAATGTGAAGTTTAAGACTAATTTTTTGGCTTTTATGGAATACAAAGATGCTTTCCAAGAAGTAGATTTTAATTGGGACAGTCAGTTGCTTTTTACGGTCAATAAATTTATCAAAACAAGCATTACCACACAGCTTATCTACGACGAAGATGTGCAAATCAATCGTGAAGATGGTACAGTAGGCCCTGCTGTACAGTTCAAAGGGGTGCTCAATGTGGGTTTACTCTACACCATTCAATAGTCTTCTGCTTTTTCGGAGCTGCGCAGTTTATCCAAAAGGGCATTCAGTTGTATCAATTCTTCTTCGCTCAGCACCGTAAATATCTCTTGAAAGGGGTCTATCAGTTGGTCTAAATGTTCCAACAGTTCTAAGCCTGTGTCGGTAATGGAAATATCCACATTGCGTCGGTCGCTGGCGCATTCTTTTCTTTCTACATAATCTTTTCTCACAAGTTTCTCTACGATACGCGATACATCCGGCATTTTGTCGAGCATGCGTTCTTTGATATATTTGACAGGTACGGGCTTGCCCTTAGCACCTCGCAAGATACGCAATACATTAAACTGCTGCATGGTAACGGGCTGTTCCTTTATCACGCCTGCACTTTTGGTGTTGAGCCAGCTGGCGGTATAAAGCACATTAATCATCGCTTTCTGACGATTATTTTTGAACTGCACCTGCTTGATAGCATCTTCTATCTTCATGTGGATGGGGTTTTTGAAAAAATAAGTCGGAAGATATGCTCCTCCGACTTATTAGCAAGCTTTTTAAGGCTTCGTGTTGTGGGAAAACTCCCAGCTTTGCTAAGAACGAACCTTAGTTAGAACTTACATTGAAGCCGATGTGTACGGTAGGGCGGATAAATTTATCTCCCAAAGACTCGTCAGCACCATAAGAGATGTTCCAATCTTTACGATTGATGTTGAATTTGGCTTCAGCTTGCACTTTGCCATCTTGTACACTTACTACGGCAGGGAAAGTGATGCTTTTTGTTACGCCTTTCAGCTCCAAGTTGCCTGTTACAGTGTGGGTAGGATTGGCCAAGCTGTACTCAGGGTCTTTCTCTTCTGTATCAGCAGCAGCTGTGTAAGGCTCTACTTTTACGATTTCAAATTTGGCAGTACCAAATTTCTCTACTTCAAAGAAGTCTCCACTCTTGAGGTGGCCGGCGAGTTTGGCGTTGCTTTCATCTTCAGCGGGAATATCCAATACTACCAAAGAAGTCATATCAATTACAAAGCTACCGCCTGTTACAGCATTGTCTTTTACCAAAATGCTGCCTTCGCTAATTTTAAAAGTACCGTTGTGTTTGCCTGTGGGCTTGGTGCCTACCCAAGTTACGGTGCTGGTTTCTGTATTCAAAGCAATGCTTTGTGCTTCGGTATTGGCGCTTACTTCTTGTGCGTCGCCTACTTTAGCATCATCACTTTTGGGGCTTTGCTCGCAAGCAGCCAAAAAACCTAAGGCTAAAATTCCGAAAAGAAAAGTCTGTTTCATTGTGTATTGTGAGTTTTAATTTAAAACGATACTGCAAATATATGTTTAAACTTTTAATGTTGCAACATTTAATATTAAAAACTTTTCATAACACTAACCAATACGCCCTGAAGGTTGTTTTAAGATTTGGATAAATTTGCATTGCTTACGTTTTTTACAAGACAGACAGCATCTTGAGCGATTTTTATCGCTCAAGATGCTGTCTGCATTTTTACTGATTGAAGAGTACACGTTGAAAGCCGTGGACACCGCTATAGATACTATATTTTTGTGTAAGTATATACCGTTGTTTCGGAGGAGTTACCAAAGTCAAAGAGAATACTTACTTTCAGCTGTGTACTTGTAAGCTCTACTATTGGAAGCGGAAGGCTTTGCCCTTCAAGTGGGCCGCTGAGGGCTGTGATGGTGAGCGTGTCGCCATTACTGCTTATACTCCAAGCATCTACCGTTTGTTGGGGGTCATCCGGGCTGCACTTGGTAGGGCCTTCATCTACAATATAATTTCCGTTTTGGGCAAACTCAAAGATATTGTCTTTCTCGCAAGCGGGCCGCGTCTGAAAATCATTTGTAACTTCTCCATCGCTTGCGGTAGTTACTTGTGCTGTCAGCATCCATCGTCCGACGATTAGGTCTTGACGATTTGGCTCAGGGTCATTACTTTTGCAGGCCAATGTAGATACAAACAAGAAGACTACAGCAATTAAACTTGACTTTTTCATGTCGTTGTGGGTTATGAGGGTGATAAAATAATTTAGAATGTTACTGGGTATTGCTTTTGTGATGCTTACAGATGTATGTCTATTACTCAATAGTACAAGCTTTCTTTTTCTACTTCTTGGGCAATGATTCGCGGCTTTTTGCAAATAATCTTTGCATTTATATCTTGCCATGCCTCTGTATTGTGCATATCTTTCAGCAAGGCTCCTCTTCCTCTTACCTCTAAAACAAGCTCCTCTTCTGACAACTTGCTGACAGTAAGCGTACCCTCATAAACGCTGGGACACGCGATGAATTTGCCTTTGGCATTTTTGTCAACAATGTAAGCCATTAGGATTGCCATCTTTTCGTTTCCCGTAGAGCTTCTGCTGAATACGCCTTGTATGGGCTTTTGTGCAAAAGTTTCTTTTCCACTGACGCCCAACAAGACTTTGTTGTCGTTTTTGCGTAACTCAATGTTAATTGCAGTTTTGTAAAGAAGTACACTTGCACTAAAATTATCTTCGTTGATGATAGTTTCGCTTCCAAAGTCGAGCTGTATGCTGGTTTGGTTTTCACTTACTTTTGCATTATTCTTTGGCTTGGACTTTTGCTTGTTATTTTCTTGTGCGAGGCCTTCCTCTTTTTCTGAGGTGGTGCTATCGCTTTTTTCTTCTGCATTTTTGCAGCCCAAAAGCATTAAGAAGCAGAGTAGGGGGATGAATATTTTTTTCATTATGTTTGAGTGTTTAAGAAATTAATACAATAAATTCTTGAAATTGATGGTGCTTTGCGTAAAATCAGCACTTTTTACTACTACCGTTCCGGTAATGGGTTTCCAGCTTGCAGGCTTATCCAAATCGCTATAAAAGCCACCTTTGGCATTTATTTCTACTTTTACTTCCTCCTGATTAAATTGAACAACGGTAGCAGTACCACCGAAAAACATAGGCGCTTTAATTTTTTCGGAATTATTAGAAGATTGACTGCCCTCAACGTGAATACTTACCAATACGGTATTCTCATTTTCCTTTGGAGAGAGGTTGAAGTTGCCGGAGTAGGGCTTTTGTTTGAACAACGATAAACCGCCAAAGCTGATGTTGATTTCCTCTCTATCTTTAGAAAGCAGAACTATCAAAACACCATCGTGCAGAACTACCTTGGCTACAAAATCTGTTCGTTCCAACAGCAGCTTGTCATCATAGTAGATTTTTGCAAAAGTGCTTTGCTGAGCTTCTTTGGTAATATCCCGAACTTCGGAATCGGTCGTGGTGGTATTTGCTGTTACTTCTGCAACAGCTTGTTTACCATCTGCGGTTGCAGAGGTATCGTTCTGCTGATTGCATCCCCAGAGAAGGAATACTACAGCCATGTGAAAGATGGATTTTTGCATTTAAGGAGGGTTTAAATGGTGAAAATTTATAGCCGCTGACACCCAATAAGTGTGCAGGGAAACACAATATAATGCCGTACATCGGAACCTCTGGAGGCTGCGAATGATTGTGTTTTTGTGTAGGCACAAGAAATACCCAAGTCTTTTGTATGAAGACTTGCTTTTATGAAGTAATTTTTGTTTTATCCAAAAAATATAAATATATTATCTTCCATAAATAACTGACTTGCAGAAATTTATAGTAATATATTTTTATTCTGGAATTTACTTCATTTACTTTTAAAAGAGAAGTAGATGCTAAGGGAAGCCCCAAAACGGAGAATTGGACATTTTTTTCATGATATTT
>DAIQNQ010000145.1:0-7553 GCA_036788275.1 Thermonemataceae bacterium | reverse complement strand
TATTTGAAGAGTATTGCTAAACACAAGTAAAAGCCCTCCTTGCGATTGTGTAAGGAGGGCTTTTTTGGGAGGCTTATTTATTTTCTTTAATAATACTATAGTTGGCAAACCATTGAAAAATAAAAAAAGCAAAAATAAAAAGTGTGGTCATGCCATTGAAAATAACACCTTTAGAAAAGGTGATGACAATGCTTAATAAGCCTATCAGTGCCAAAACAATGGTGTAAATGAGGAGTCCATTCTTGCTTTTTGAGGGAGAAAACATCACGCCCAAGGGAAGTACCATGGCAAGACCATATACCGTGATAGTGAGCATTCTTGCGTCAGAGACCAAGAAGTACAAGTGCAAGCCCGCCAAAGACAGACTCATACTCAAGGCCACCAAGTTGGAGCTGGCTTTCTCTTTTTTATCAAGGAGAAGCCTTCCATATTTATTGAATCGCAAAAACAGATTGCTCACCGGGGTAATAAACCAAGTAGAAAATGCGATAAGCGCAAGAAGAATCATCAGGGGGACTAAGTAGGGCTGGAGATGCTCGTTGTTGCGCGAGATGCTGCTCAGTCCTCTGAAAGCAAGATAAAACCCAATAATTACCCCCCACTGATATTTGGCGCTCAGGTTGCCCATAAAAAAGGCATATTTTAGAAAAATACGATACATGGGATTGGTGGCCTTGAGTGCTTCGAGCATTCCTGCTTGGGCGTATTCAAAGTTAGGTTCGTTGGCCAATGCTTCTTTAAAATGCTCCAATGCTTTTTTATGATTGCCCTGCTCGAGCAATCCCCAAGCATAGTTAGTGTGGGTATAGGCATTGTTGGGGTCTTCGCGCAGGGCTTTTTCGATAGTTTGAAAGGACTCCTCGCCTCGATTGAGCTTGTTGAGGGCAGTACTTCGGGTATTCAGAGCCAGTAAGTTTTCGGCATCCAGGTGCAGGGCGCGGTTAGCGGCTTCGAGTGCTTCTTGAAAGTGCTTTCGCCCCAGCTTTATACTGCTCAAGAGGGCTGGATATTCGGCTTCGTAGGGGTCGAGGGCAATGGCCTGTTCAATGTTTTTTTCGGCAAGGTTGAGTTGGTCTTGTTGAAGGGCAATACCTGCTTTCACATAAAAGAGATAAGCGGTATCAGGCGAAAGTCCGATGGCATTGTCAATGATGCTATGGGCTTTGTCGAGTTTATTCTGTTTCAGGTTCACTTCTGCCAGCAATGCCAACAAGTGGATACCATTTGCTTGCTCGGCGAGTAGTTCTGTGAGGATTTTTTCTGCTTCTTGAAATCTTTGTTGTTTGATGAGAACTCCAACTCTTAATAGCCGTGGGTCGTCCATGGGGGTTATTTTTTTATTTTCAAATAATTAAGAATATCATCATAAAGCCCTGATGCATTGGCAAAGAGGGCAAAATTCTTGGCCGTGGCAAACCACTCTTGGGTGCTGGCTTTGTGTTTTTGTAGTGCATTCAGCAAATCTTTTGTTTCGAGCGGCTTGGGGATACCATCACTAAAGGAAGACTCAAGCTTTTGTTCAATGGCAATGTCTATGATGGCATCAAGGTCGGCTCCTGAGTATTCCTCGGTTCGCTTGGCGATTGCCTGAAAGTCCATCAACCCTATTGGTTTTTGGCTTAATTTCAGGCGTAAAATTGCTTCTCTGCTTGTTTGGTCGGGGGGTGGTACAAACACAATTCTGTCGAAGCGACCGGGTCGCCTGAAGGCCGGGTCTAAACTCCAAGGGGTATTGGTGGCTCCAATCACCAAAACGCCTTCGTTGTTGCTGTTTATGCCATCAAGTTCTTGTAAAAACTGATTGATTACATGCCTGCCGGCAGACTGCTTCATATCACTTCTGCTGGCACCCAAAGCGTCAATCTCATCAATAAATAAAACACAAGGAGTATTTTGCCTTGCCAGTTCAAAAATTTCGTGCAGATTTTTCTCGCTATTGCCTATCCACATATCCAAAATATCATTCAAGCCAACACTAATGAATTTTGCATTTACTTGTCCGGCTGTTGCCTTGGCAATAAATGTTTTGCCACAGCCCGGCGGGCCATAGAGCAAGATTCCGCCTCCTATTTTTTTGCCATAAGCTTTGTAAAGTTCGGGGTGTAGCAGTGGTTTGATGATTTTCAGTTCGATTTCTTTTTTCACACCTTCCATACCACCTACATCACTGAAATTGACCTTGGGTTTTTGGAGAAATCGGCTATCGAACACCTCTTCCTCTTCTGGGCTTGGTGCACTCGTTTTTTGGCGCAGTTGGCTATCGAGTTCTTCATCAGAGAAAGTGGGCTCCATGGCCAATACTTTCTGGTAGGCTTCAATGGCTTTGGCGATTTCATTTTCTTTGAGAAGCCCCTTGGCATAGAGGGTATAAACACTGATATCGGCTGTGCCCTGCTCAATCAGCTCTTCCAATATTACATTACAGGCCGAGTATTGTTCTTTTCGGTAAAATACCGTTGCCAAACCCACTTTTGCTTTGTACTCCTTTGATATTTGTAGGATGGTAGTGTACTCTGTTTCTGCCTCTTCGAGCAGGTGCATTGTCAGGAGCGTATCGGCCAATAAGAGCCTCAGAGGTACATTTTCGGGCGAGTGTTTGAGCGCTTCGCGCAAGCTTGCTACTGTATTTTCGTTCATATTATCTTATCAGATAAAAGTATTTTTTTTCAAAAATAGTCAAAATTTTTAATATCAAGGTTTTGGGTATTCCTTAGTGCCAGCCTTTTTCATTGGCGCAAAGCAAAGAGTTGGCAGGGGTTTATGCTTGCTCTTCTGGTGGTAGATGGTAGTTGGAAACCCAGAACAAAAAAGCACAAGCGGCTACGGTGAATACAATCATCATTGAGTTGATTACTTCGCCCGTGAAGAAGGTAACAGCAATACCTACCAAGCCTATCAAGGCTAAAGAGACGGTATAAAATACAAGCCCACAGCCTTTTTCGGAAGAAGCTATGACAGCAAAAGGCACTATCATCATTAATCCATAAGCCGCCACAGAGAGTATCCTTGCATCAAGCAATAAAAAGAATAAAAACAGCCCAATAAATAACAAACCCCAGCTTAAAGTGGCCAGTTCTCCACTAATATTATCTCGCTCTCGAAAAAACAAATTGTTTATAGGCAAAATAGTCCATCTTGAAAATGCAAGGAGAGAAAGAGTAAAAAAAATCGTTGTGGCGTAAGGCTGAAGCACTGTATTGTGCTTAATAACCATCTTGAATGCATTCAAAGCAATATAGAGTCCGATAAATAGCGCCCATATATACTTAGTTTCCAAACTATCTATGAAAATCGAATAGCTTAAAAGAATTCTGTAAAAAGGATTTTTTGTTTTGAGTACCTCATTTAGGCCTCTTTGAGCATATTCAGAAGTTGGGTTTATCTCCAATGCTTTTTTAAAGTGTACCAATGCTTTTTTGTAGTTGCCTTCTTCAAACAACATCCAAGCATAGTTGGTGTGTGTGGAAGCATTGATAGGGTCTTCGCGTAATGCGTTTTCGATATTGAGAAATGCTTCTCTGTGGCGGTCAAGCATCTGAAATGCCGTAGCTCTCATGTTTAAAGCCAATAAATTTGTGGCATCAATATTCAATGCTTTATTGCTCGCTTTGAGTGCTTCTTCAGGTTCTTTTTTTTCCAAAAAAATAAAAGCCAAATATCCGAAGTAGCGGGCATCGTGCGGGTTAAGTGCAATGGCTTGTTTGATATTTTTTTCTGCATCATTTAGCTTTCCCTGTCCGATTAAAATCTCGGACTTGATGAAAAATAATTCGGCGTTGTTGGGCGATAGCCCGATGGCACTGTCTATGATGTCTTGTGCTATATCCAGCTTGCCTTGTTCTGAGGTTACTTGTGCCAAAAGCGACAGAATGCGGATATTCTGCGTATCTTCAGCAAGCAGCTCCGAGAGTATTTCTTCTGCGTTTTTATATCTTTTCTGATCAATCAGGATTTCAACTTTCGATAAGCGATTATCTTCCATTATATTTCTTTTATTTTATACTGAAAATTATTTGGTTTTAAATTCTCTTCCTTTGTAAGAACCGAAGGTCGGCGAAGCCAACGGGTTAGGGGTGGTTCTAAAGTCTTTTCCTTATAAAACCACTTTTATTTGAGTATAAATGCTATGTTCTTTACCAGTGCAGTCCTTCAATCCCTTTATTAATCCCGTGATGCAGACAATTTACACACTTTCTTTTATCACCGCCACTGCTTCGCCGCATCTATGCCCGTTTGCAACGCGCCTTCCATAAATCCCTGCCATTCGGCGAGGTGTTCGCCTGCAAAGTGGATATGTCGGAAAGGCTTTTGCAGCGTCTCTTGCAAGCCCGACCATTGGTTGCGCCCATACAAGGCATAAGCCCCATCTGTAAAAGGGTCGGCTCCCCAATAATAAGACACCACTTTTTCGGCCAGCGGCCTCACCTCGCCAAAAGGTACTTGCAAGGCCTCGCAGACGGCTTGTATCTGTGCTTCTTTGCTTTTTTTCGACATCACATACGCCTTGTCGCCCGTGCTGTAAGCCGTGAGTACGCCCTTGGTGCCAGCTTGGTTTTGGGTGGAATGAAACAAGAAATGCGCGGTACTGTCGCTAATCGCACTAAAGTTGGTCTCCTTCCAAAAACGTTCTTTGAACAGCACCGAGGTCTTCATGATGCGTGCATATTGCAGTGCTTCAAGGGCTTCTGCTTGTACTTTGGGCAACAAAGGCTCAAAATCTATATCCAGTAAGGCCGCTACGGGCAAAGTGCATATCAGCTTGTCTGCTTGCCATTCTGTACCATTACTACAATATACTGTGATTTTTTTATTATTTTGTGATATTTTTTTTATTTGATGTTGTAAATGCACTTTTTCTGTGCCTATCCTTTGGAGCAGCGCCTTGATAATTTCGCTGTTGCCGCCCTTCACCCGAAAGTCCATCTCATTGTAAGGACTCGACTCGGCGTATTCCGAAAGCGCGGCATAGGCCGACACCTGTCTGATGCTCTCGCCAAAATCGGTGCTGTCCAAGAGTTCGCGTATCTCCAAGTCTTGTGCATTGATGCCCTGCTTCCGCAAAAAGCGCCACCAGTCTATTTTGTCTAAGCGGAGCTGCTGGGCGGGGCTGCTTTTTAGAAAATCTTCTTGTATCTTTAGAAGTTTGTTTTGCCAAGCGGCCTCATAGTGCCACTGTCCGGCGGCTTGGTATTGGCCATTCAGGAGCAGGCCTGTATCGAAGCGATGCTCCAGCAGCTCCAAGCCCAGCTCTTGGCAGAGCGCCAATAAGGTTTTATGACCGCTGCCAATCCATTCGGCACCCAGCTCCACGGTCAGCCCCTCTTGTATGGGAGCGGTCAGGATGCGCCCTCCGGCACGATTACGGGCTTCCAGCACCTCGAAGGCAATGCCTTGCTTTTGGAGCTGGTAGGCAGCGCCCAAGCCCGAAATACCCGCACCCAAAATCAACACTTTTTGGGGTTTGGGTGCAATTATGGATATATTTTTGTGAGGGATGAGCAAGGCCGCCGAGGCCAGTCCGGCTTGCTTCAAAAAGCTTCTTCTTTTCATATAAAATATAAGTTTAAGATTAGTAGGCAGGCGGTTTGCTTTGCAGCAGCAGCCTTTGTATAATCAAAATTAAGATAAAATCTGCATGAATAAAGCAGGAACAGACTATAAATTAAGAAGCTCGCAAGGCATTGTCCTGCTGCTCTTGGGCTTTTTTTGCTATCTGATGGCCGATATTGTTTTTCCCTATCTTTCGGGGCGTACAGATATTGACTTCCTGCTGAGCAAGCAAAAAATAGTGCATTTGGTGCATTATATGGGGGCTTTTTACATCCATATCTTTAGCAGCTTGTTTGTGCTGATGGCGGGTGCTACACAGTTTTTCAGAAGCCTGATGCTGGATTATCCCCTTTGGCACCGCCGTATCGGGCAGGCTTATGTGGCGCTCATCCTCTTCATAAGTGCGCCGGGCGCTTTGCTGATGTCTTTTTATGCCAATGGCAATACCTTCTCCAAATTTAATTTTGTGGTGCTTACCTTGCTCTGGTGGTATTTCACTTGGCAAGCCTATCGCTGCATTCGGCGTGGACAATGGCGGGCGCACGGCGATTTTATGATACGCAGCTATGCCCTTACTTTTTCGGCGGTTACACTCAGGGTGTATCAATATGGCTTTGGCTGGGCGGGACTTTACCGCTATATCAGTCCTGCCGATGTGTATATCTTACTTTCTTTTTTGAGCTGGATACCCAATTGGATATTGGCCGAATACCTGATTATGAGAGGTGCTAGTGCTTGGATACTCAAGAAGCCCGCCCGCGCGCAGCAAGTATAAGCGCAAATGTGTATCTTTGCAGGGCAAAAAGATAGTCCATGAAAAAAATCCTCGATTTAGTCGTCGCACCCGAAATCGCCTTCCATGAAGAAGCACTTTGTGCCCACGTGTGTCAGTCGCTCGCGCTTTCGCCAGCGCTGCAAGCCCAAGCCGCCATTCGCACCCTGCGCCGCTCCATAGATGCCCGCTCGCGCCATATCAAAGTAAATGTACAAGTAGAATTGGCCGTAGGCGAGCCGCTTTCACCACTCAGCCATTTCCAAAAGCAATACCAAGCTGTACACCAAGCGCCCGTGGCGATTATCGTAGGAGCGGGGCCGGCAGGACTTTTTGCAGCGCTGCGCCTGATAGAACTTGGCGTAAAGCCCATCGTATTGGAACGTGGCAAAGATGTGCAAGCCCGCAGGCGTGATTTGGCCAATATCAATAAAAAACAAGTGGTGAACCCTGAGTCCAACTACTGCTTTGGCGAGGGCGGTGCAGGCACTTATTCCGATGGAAAGCTTTATACCCGCTCCAAAAAACGGGGCGATATTCGGAGAATCTTGGAGATTTTGGTGGCGCACGGTGCCAAAGAGGAAATTTTGGTAGAGGCACACCCGCATATTGGTACGAATAAGCTCCCCAAAATTGTGGCCGCCTTGCGCGAGAGCATCATAGAAGCAGGAGGGGAGGTGCACTTCGATACCAAGGTGGTGGATTTTCTCCGCAAAGGCGATGCCTTGCAGGGGGTAGTGGCCACAGATGCCACAGGCCAAGCCAAAGAATATATTGGTATCGGGGTGATTTTGGCCACAGGGCACTCGGCCAGAGATATTTTTACCCTTTTACAACAAAGAGACATTTTGATAGAAGCCAAGCCCTTTGCTTTGGGCTTGCGTGTGGAGCATGCCCAGCAGCAAATAGATGAGATGCAATACCACTGCACAGGCAGCCGAGGCGCTTATTTGCCTGCGGCGGCGTACAGTTTGGTTACGCAAGTGCCTTATCAGGGCTTAGAAAAAGGCGTTTTTTCCTTTTGTATGTGTCCGGGCGGCTTTATTGTACCTGCCGCCACCCAAGAGGGCGAAATCGTGGTGAATGGCATGTCGCCCTCGCGCCGCGACTCTCGCTTTGCCAATTCGGGCATTGTGGTAGCCGTAGATGCCCACGAGTGGAAAGATTTTGCTTCCCAAGGTGCTTTAGCCGGACTGGCCTTTCAGCAGTCGGTAGAGCAAAAAGCTTGGCT
>DAIQNQ010000144.1:0-7620 GCA_036788275.1 Thermonemataceae bacterium | reverse complement strand
TTTTTATGACAAGAAAAAATATTTACCTCATTCTGACACCAAACTTTCTGCTCTGTATATGGTCTTTCACGGTTTTTATCCAAAGTATGGAGAAGTCTGTGTGGCACATCACAGCGGCGAGCATAGGTTTTCTCATTTTTGCATCACTTTTTTCAGTGGCCTTGTATCACCACAGAAAAATAGTATTTGGAAAGTTCGCATCAGAGTAAAATGAGGTTTTGGCATCAAAATAAGTTATTTTAAGTTTTTTCTAAGCTTTGTTTAAGAGATTCTTCAATCATTTTCAGTGCAGGAATGGGTAATTTTGAGCAATCAAAATCCTATTCCTATGAAACACCTTATTCTTTTGGCAGGCCTTTGGCTCGCCCTGCTGCCTACACAAGCGCAAAGCTGGCAGCAGCTTACTACCGAGGCTTATCCCGGCAAGCAAGATGATATTTTCTTTGTCAATGAGCAAACAGGCTGGTATGTAAACGGCTACGGCAAAATCTTCAAAACCCAAGACGCAGGCCAAACTTGGCAGCTGCAATGGTCGCAAAAGGGTAGTTTTTTTCGCTGTATTGCCTTTCTCGACAGCCTCCACGGCTATGTGGGCACGGTGGGCACCGACTATTTCCCCAATGTGCAAGATACCATTCCGCTCTACCGCACCCGCGATGGCGGCAAAACATGGGCTCCTGTGGCTTACAAAGGCCCTTATGTAAAAGGACTTTGCGCCATTGATATTGTGAAGGAACAGTATATTCAGCATGGCAAAACCGCCTATCGCCACCATATCTACGCCGTAGGCAGGGTGGGTAGCCCGGCCATGATGATGGTATCGCACGACGACGGCGAAAGCTTTGTTGTTTCCTCTTTGAATGAGCAGGCGCAGATGCTCTTCGATATCAAGATGTTCAATAAAAATGAGGGCATTGCCTGTGCCGCCTCCAATGCCGACATCACGCAGTCGAATGCGCTTATCTTGACGACCAAAGACGGTGGCAAAAGCTGGCAAAAAGTATATCAGTCCAATCGCCCTTTTGAAACCACTTGGAAGGCCTCCTTCCCCAGCCGCAAAGTGGGCTATGTAACCCTGCAAGTATATAATCCTGATACCAATGCCAAACAGCAGCGTGTAGTAAAAACTACCGATGGCGGCGCTACTTGGCAAGAGCTGCCCCTCTGCGAAGATGCTCAAGCGCGTCCTTTTGGGGTGGGCTTCTTAGATGAGCAACATGGCTTTGTAGGCACGGTAAACAGCGGCTACGAAACCAAAGATGGTGGCCTTACTTGGCAAAAAACTTTTATGGGAAGAGCCTGCAACAAGGTACGCATCCACCGCGAGGGCAAAAAAGTATGGGGCTATGCTGTGGGCGTAGAGGTACTCAAACTTACTTTATAAAAAACAAGAATAGATATTCCCAACCTGTCAGATTTTCAAAATCTGACAGGTTTTGTTTATAGGAGTATTACTTGCTTTTGATTTGGCTCATCAGCGATTCTACGTCGTTGAGGAGCTTTTCGGCTTTCTCTTTGGCATCGTTAATCACCTGCTCGCCTTTGCTGCGTGCCAAATTTACGTGCTCTTCTTTGCCTTCTTTCAGCTCTTGGAGGTATTGCTTGAGCTTGTTTTGAAGTTGTTTGAGCTGGTAGCTGAGCTTGCGGCGCGTTTTGGTACCTTCGTCGGGGGCATATAATATCCCCACAATGGCACCGGCGGCAGCTCCTAAGAGCAGCCCCAGCAGAAAGTGGTCTTTTTTCTTGTTTTCTTCCATAAGAGTAAATTTTTTCGTGAGTATTTATTTGTTGTCAATAAGGCCTCTGCCGCTTTTCTTGATAGCGCCTTGTGCTTTTAGTTCTTCGGCGATGGCATCTAAGAGGCCGTTTACGAAGAGCTTGCTTTTGGGCGTACTGTATTTTTTAGAAAGCTCTATATACTCATTGATGCTCACCTTTACGGGAATACTGGGGAAGGCGGTCATCTCGGCAATGGCCATTTCCAAGAGTATTTTATCCACAAAGGCCAAGCGTTCTGTTTGCCAGTTTTGGGTTTTTTGAGCAATCAATGCGCTGGCTTGCTCTTCTTGCCGGAGACTCTCTTGGTACAAATCTACAAAAAACTCTTTATCAGCTTCCCAATCGAGCGAAAGTTCTACCAATTCTACGTGGAGGGGCTGGGTAGGGTCGAGACTTTTGATGGTTTTGGAGAGCATGCTCTTCACAATGTCGCGGTCTTCTTGCCAGTTGATGTCGTGTTCTTCAAAGTAGGCCTGCATCAAGAGCACTTCTTCGGTGCTTTCGTATTCGCCTGCTTCGGTGCGAATGGTTTTTTCTTCCCCTTTTTTGAGCACCAAGCTTTTGAGAATAAAGTCGGCAATTTCTTTGTCTTGTTCAAAATCGGCTTCGGGCAGGGCGCTGTATTGGCGGTAAGTTTCTTGTGTTTTCAGCTCGCGGTAGAGGCTGCGCAATATTTCTTCTTCGTTTTTCCAATGTAGGTTTTTACGAATGATGCCCTCTTGCAAGGGTTGGAAGTTTTTGAGCAATGCGATGGCCTGATTTTCGGCCAGTTTGTAGTCGGCAGGGCGCTTGCTTTGCTTCACCAAGGTTTTTTTGTCGCGGTCTTGGGCGGCCATGTGCGCCAGCTCTACAAGCAGTTGGAGGATGGAAATGTAGCGGTCGTAGATGGCCTCTACCTCTGCCACCATTCTTTTGGCAAAATATTGCTTGTCTTTTTCTACGGATTTGTAGTATTGTTGAATGGCATGGTGGATTACATTGCGCACCTTGTTGCTGAGTACGTCTTCGGAAGTGATATTTTGCGAGAGGTAACTTTGCTGAAAAGCCGCCAAGGCAATTTGTTTTTCTTGCTCCAGGAGTTCCTTATTTTGTACTTCCATGGAGTTGAGGTCGGGAAGGAAGGCCTCCTGAATAAAATCTAAAGCTAAATAATAATGAGACTTTTTGGCTTGTTTGAAAGCATAAATACTTTGCATCGCTTTCACGCGCAATATTCTTCTGTTGAGCATGTGATTGATTGAGAGATAGAAGCACAAAACTAAAAAAAAATCCTTCTCAATGGCCGTCTTCTCCGAAATATTCGACAAAGTTGTTGGCCGTTTCGTAAAGTTTGATGGAGTGCAAGCGCGCTTGTGCATCGGGTGCCATCTCATTGATAATCGGCGCGAGGATGTCCCAAATACGTACTACAAAATTTTCGCAGCTGGGCAAAATCTCCTGCATAAAAGGCACATCAATATTGAGGTTGCGATGGTCCACCTGCGAGGTAATATTGGTTTTGATAATCTGCCCGAGCTTCTTCATATCCACCACAAAGCCCGTATCAGGGTCGGGGTGGCCTTTTACGGTTACAATCAATTCAAAATTGTGTCCGTGATAATACTCATTGGCACAAGAGCCAAATACTTCTTGGTTTTTTTCTTGCGACCATCGGGGGTTGTACAAGCGATGGGCAGCATTAAAATGCTCGCGACGAGATACATAAACAGTTGGCATACAAAGAAAGGTTTTTTTGTGATACGCTGGGTAGCCCTTTGAAACAGCAATGACTTCGGCCTTAGCTTCCGAAATAGCCTGCAAATGTAGCGATAAAAATTTCAAAATTAATAACTTTACGTTCAAATACTTTCACACAACCCAAACTGTATTTGCCATGATTGTTGTAACCGGAGCCGCCGGCTTTATAGGAAGCTGCCTGATTCAAAAACTCAACGAAGCTTTTTTCAATGCCATTATCGCCGTAGATGATTTTTCCAAAGCCGCCAAAGCCGCCAATCTCGAAGGCAAAACAATCTTGCAGAAAGTAGAGCGAAAAGACTTCTTCGAGTGGCTGGAGCAACATGCCGCCCAAGTAGAGTTTATTTTTCATATAGGCGCACGCACCGACACCACGGAGTTTGATATGCGCATCTTTGAGGAGCTGAATATCGAATATTCCCAAAAAATATGGAAAGCCTGCGTAGCGCATCAAATCCCGCTGGTATATGCCTCTTCAGCAGCTACTTATGGCTTGGGCGAACATGGCTACGACGACGACGAAAGCAAAATCCACTTGCTCAAGCCGCTCAATCCTTATGGCGACTCCAAAAACCTCTTCGATATCTGGGCGCTTGCGCAGCCCGAAAAGCCTTTTTTCTGGGCAGGGCTCAAGTTTTTTAATGTATATGGCCCCAATGAGTACCACAAAGGCCGCATGGCTTCGGTGATTTTCCACGCCTATCACCAAATCCAAAACACTTCGGCCATGAAGCTCTTTCGCTCGCACCATCCCGACTACAAGGACGGGGAGCAGATTCGCGATTTTATTTATGTGAAAGATTTGATAGAAGTGTGTATGTTTTTGATGCACAATCGCAAGCATTCCGGCATCTACAACCTCGGTACCGGCAAGGCGCGCACCTTCTTAGACCTTGTAAAGGGCACTTTCAAGGCCTTGGGCAAGCCGGAGCAAATTAGCTTTATAGACACGCCTGCCGATATTCGCGACAAGTACCAGTACTTTACCGAGGCCAATATGCAGAAGCTGCGCAACATCGGCTACGAAAAGCCCTTCCGCAGCCTCGAAGAGGGCATCGAAGAGTATGTGAAGGAATATCTGCTGCCGCAGCGCTATTACTAATCAGTATCCCTAAACTATCCAACCATGAGCGAATACAGCGTAGAAGCGTACTTTTTAGACAAAAAATCCATCCAAGAAGCCGTAGGCTCAAAAGATGCAGCCTTGGAAAAAAGAGTATTGGAAGACAAGGCAAAGATTATTAAAAATTTTAAGGGAAGATTTTCCGACAAAAAGCTTACAACAGCCATCAAAGAACTGATAGATGGAGAGATAGAGGAAGGGTTTCCTTTCCATTATTCCTTTGCTGTATGGGCTTTGGTGGCCGTAGTAGCGGAGTCAAGGCCTTCCAAGCCCTCTATCGGCTACCCTTTTGTCAGTTTGTATGATTTGGCAGAAGTCCTCGAAGATGCACCCTACCCCAAGCTCAGAAGCATTTTTGAAGGGTTGAATGGCATGAACACCGATTTGCAGCTGCCCCTTGCTATTGGCGACTGGGGCGAAATGCCCTGTATCGCTTTCGTAGAAGAGGTGGAAGAGGCGCTGCAGGCCGAAGCAATACAGATGCAGAAAGACTTGGCAAATAATGCCGATTGGCTTTTAGATTTTGATGATGATATAGAGGACATCGAAAGAATATTGGATTGGATATTGGAGGCATACAAGTATAAAAAAAGCCTTTGTTTGGTATTGGAAGGCGATTTATAAGTGGCTGCATATTTTTGTTGATTTCTTTGGCCTTTCAATATAAAAAAGCTAAATTGATTGATAAATACTTTTTTAAAAGTGTAACTCTGGCAAGTGCATGCAGTATAGAAATTTTATATTTTTTGCTTTGGTGTTATTCTCTCCAGTCTTGGCTGCCCAGAGCTCTGCAAACACGATGCAAGCCGATAGCTTGGAGCAAGCCCTCACCCAAAAGCAGCTCCCCGACAGCCAAAGAGTAGAGGTTTTAAACGAATTGGCTTTTTTGCTGCGCAATACCCAAGTAGAAAAAGCCGCAGCCTATGCCTATAAGGCCACGCAGCTTGCCCGCAAAATAGGTTTTGACAGAGGATTGGCGCGCAGCCTCGGTTACGAAGGCATGATGGCTTACCGCCAAGGCAAATACGATTTCGCCGTGAGCTACCATCTCGAATCCTTGAATATTGCTACCGGCATCGCCGACTCTATACTGATGGCCTATCGCTACAACGACCTCTCCAATGTATATGCCGATATGGGCGAGCTGGACAGGGCGCTGGAGCATACACCGCTCTTTGCATATCAAAGAAAAAATCAATGATTTGGAAGGTATTGCCACCAGCTGGCGCAATTTGGGCATTGTCTATCTCCGCAAAAAACAATATCCTGAAGCGCTCTTGCACCTTGAGCAAGCCAAACGCTTGGCTACTGAGATTGGCGATACCCGTATATTGGCCTACACTTGTATTTATCTGGGTGAGTGGCACAGCAGGCAGCAAAATCCCGCCCAAGCCCTTTCGTTTTTGGAAGAGGCTTTGCGCTTGCATCAAGAAATAAATAACAAGTATGGCTTGGCAGAGGCTTATAATAGCAGCGGAGAAGCGTATCTGTATTTAGGGCAAACACTCAAGGCTTTGGAGGCCTTCCAAAATGCCCAAAACCTTGCCCAAGAGATAGGCATTAAGCTCGAAATACAGCGCTCCTTTCTTGGGTTGGCACGCAGCTATAAGGCAATTAATAATTGGCAAGAGGCCTACAAACATTATGAGCAATATACGGCTGTAAAAGATGCGATTCTCACAGAAAAAAACCTGAACCACATCGCCTTTCTCGAAGCTCAGTTTCAGAATGAACTCAAGCAAAACCAGATAGGCTTGCTCACCCAAGAAAGAGCACTCCAAAGAAAAGAAATAGAGAAAGAACGCCTCTCAAGGCAAATATTGGCTTTGTTGGGGGCTTTTGTATTGGCATTATTGCTGGTAGTGTCTTATGGATGGCAGCAAAAGAGAAAGAACAATGCCTTGCTCCGAAAGCAAAATGAGGAGATAGGGCTTCAAAAAGAGCAACTCGCCCTCCAAGCCGAAGCCTTGCAGCAAAGCCACCGTATCAAAGACCGCCTCTTCTCTATTGTAGCCCACGACTTGCGTGGACCGATGGCCAGCCTGAAAGGTGCCATAGACCTCTTCAGCCCCGAAGTGCTGAACTCTGAGGAGCTGGAGGAAATCAAAAATAGCCTTAAACATCGCTTTGCCGTAACCGACGAAACGCTCCAGAACCTATTGCATTGGGCAAGAAACCAGATGGAGCAAGAGCAAGTACAAGGCAAGGCATTGCGCTTGCAGCACATGGTGAACAGAAAGATAGAGCTTTTTGCAGAAGTCGCCCAAAACAAACAAATAAACCTTTGCAATATGATTGCCCCGGAGGTGTATGTGTATGCCGACGAAAATCACCTCTACACCATTCTGCAAAATCTTATTGCCAATGCCATTAAATTTAGCTACGAAGGAGGAAAAATCACCATTTCGAGCAAGCAAAACCAAGGGCGTGTGCGTATTGCGGTGCAAGACACAGGCAAGGGCATCAGCGCACAGCAAAAATCCTCACTTTTTAATGAAAAGCATTTTTCTTTGATTGGTACTGCCGGAGAAGCAGGCCATGGCTTGGGCTTGTATTTGGTAAAAACGCTCACAGAGCAAAACTGCGGAAGCGTATGGGTGGAAAGCCAAGAGGGCAAAGGCAGCACTTTTTATGTAGAACTGCCCGCCCAGCCTTACAGCCAGCTTAGCCTTGAGAAGGCTTAGATTGAAAGTGTTGCCAGCCTTGGGCTTGGATAGCCACCGACTGCCCGCCCCGCGTAATGAGCCTGATACCTTTGTCGAGGGCTGTCATATAGCCGATGGTGCTGATGTCGGCGTGATTTTTAATTTTTTCGTAGTCTTCTTGTCCAATCGTAAAAAGTAGCTCATAATCCTCGCCGCCATTGAGCGCACAAGTGATAGGTGAAATATTGAAGTCGTTGAGCGCCGCATCATAGGTTTCTTTGTCAATCGGCACTTTGTCTTCGTAGATATAAGCCCCCAAGCCGGAGCGGTGGCAGA
>DAIQNQ010000143.1:0-7625 GCA_036788275.1 Thermonemataceae bacterium | reverse complement strand
GTACTTTCGATGGCGCGCAATGCGGCGGTGGACTTCAATGTACCTGTGGCTTTCTTCTCTTTGGAGATGTCCTCGGTGCAATTGGTGAATCGTTTGATTTCGGCAGAAGCAGAACTCGACAGCGAAAAAATCAAAAAAGGCAATCTCTTGGACTACGAATGGCAGCAGCTACACGCCAAAGTAGAGCCGCTGATGCAAGCGCCTATTTTTATTGATGATACGGCTGCCCTTTCGGTGCTGGAGCTGCGCGCCAAAACACGCCGCCTCAAAGCACAACACGACATCGGGCTGATTATCATAGATTATCTCCAACTGATGACCGCCGGAGAGGGCAGTGCCAGCAAGGGCAACCGTGAGCAGGAAATTGCCTATATCTCGCGCTCTCTGAAAAACATTGCCAAAGAGTTGAATGTACCTGTGATTGCGCTCTCGCAGCTGAGCAGAGCCGTAGAAACCCGCGGAGGCGATAAAAAACCCCAACTCTCCGACTTGCGCGAATCGGGCTCTATCGAACAAGATGCCGATATGGTTACTTTCTTGTATCGCCCTGAATACTACCAAATCACCCAAGACGAAGAAGGCAATGACCTGAAAGATACCGGAGAAGTGATTATCGCCAAGCACCGCAACGGGCAGCTCGGCAATGTACGCCTGCGCTTTATTGGAAAATACACCAAGTTTGCCAATCTCAGCAGCTACGAATCTATGCCGCAAGATTTTGGCAACAGTTTCCCAAGCAATACAGTCCCTTCGGAGTTTGATAGCAACTATGGTGTGGGCAATACCATTATTTTGGGTAGCAAAATGAACAAAGACCACAAGAACAACTTAGATGAAAATCCTCCTTTCTAAACGGTCTGCCGCTCTGCTTTGCGACAAAGCCACAGCCCCAAGAAGGTAATCAGTCCGTTGATAATCAGCAGCTCAAAACCCAGCTCATAGCCGCCCAGCAAAGTCTTGGAATAGCGACTAAGCAGGTAGCAAAGCAGCGGACTTGCCAAGCAAATCAAAGGTACAAAACGGTCTTTTACAGGTATTTTGGTAAACAAACCAAAGGCATACAAGCCCAACAAAGGCCCATAAGTATAACCTGCGATGGTAAACACCGCGCTAATGACGGCTTGGCTATTGAGGGCTTGGAAAAAGAGGATAATCACTACAAAAAGGGCTGAAAAACCAATGTGCGTAAGGCGGCGCATACGGTCGCGTACTTCGGGCGTACGCCGCTCGCTGTCCAGAAAATCCACACAAAAGGAAGTAGTAAGCGCCGTGAGCGAGGAGTCGGCACTCGAATAAGCTGCCGCAATCACACCCACTACAAATATAGCCCCCAACCAAGGAGGGAAATACTGAAAAGCCAACAAAGGATACAAGTGGTCGCCACGCTCCGGCAGTGCAATCTGCTTTTGGACAGCATACACATAGAGCAGCACACCCAAAAGCAAGAAAAAAAGATTGACAAATACCAGCACGATGCTGAAGCTGAACATATTTTTTTGGGCTTCTTTGAGCGAGCGGCAGGTCAGGTTTTTCTGCATCATGTCTTGGTCGAGGCCTGTCATGGCAATGGCCGTAAACATCCCTGCCAAAAACTGTTTCCAGAAAAACTTCTTGTCGTTTACTTCCCAAAAAAATACTTGACTGTAAGCATGCGCTCCTACCGCCTCTTGCAACTCTTGCCAGCCCCATTGCAGCTCACGGCAAATCATCAGGATAGTAGCCAATACGGCAAAGAGCATAAAGAAGGTTTGGAGCGTATCCGTCCACACGATTGTTTTGATACCGCCTCGAAAGGTATAAAGCCAAATCAGTACAATGGTAAGCACCACCGTCAGAGCAAAAGGTATGTTCCAAGCCTCAAAAATACCGATATGCAGCACACTGGCCGCCAAAAAAAGCCTGATGGCCGAGCCAAAGCTGCGCGAGAGCAAGAAGAAGAAAGCCCCTGTTTTGTAGCTCCAATAACCAAAGCGCTGCTCCAAGTAACCATAAATAGAAATCAGGTTCAGGCGATAATACAGCGGCAACAAGACTCCGGCTATCACGGCATAGCCGGGCAAATAGCCCAATACCATCTGAAAATAGCTAAAACTGTCGTTGCGCACTGCCCCGGGCACCGAAATAAAAGTAACTCCCGAAAGCGAAGCGCCTATCATACCAAAGGCTACCAAGTACCAAGGCGCGCTGCGATTGGCCGTGAAGAAAGCCGTAGTGGTGGCTTTGCGCGAGGTAAAGTGGGCAATAAGAAGTAAAAGGGCAAAATAGCCCAACAGCAATCCTAATACAAGACCGGAGCTCATGCAGTTGTGTTTTGTTCAGACAAACAAATCCCCTATTGCTAAGGTTATAGACTGCAAAAGAAACATTTTTTTTGCAATACACAGCACCAATTCCTATATTTGCTAAGCAGCTAAATAATTCTGATTGCTATGAGTGATTTCACCAAACAACGCCCTCAGCTTGTAGAAGAGCAAGATACCCTTGTTATTGAACAAGAAGAGCGCGAACTCATTGTCTTCAATGATGATTACAACACCTTCGACCACGTGATAGACACGCTCATCAAAGTTTGCGAGCATAGCCCCGAGCAGGCAGAGCAATGTACGCTCATCATTCATTATAAAGGCAAATGCACCGTAAAATACGGCTCTTATGAGTTTCTCAAACCCATGCGCGAGGGCATTTGCGACAGAGGCATTTCTGCCGAAATCTCCTAAGCGCCTTCTATGGAATTTTCTTCTCAAATTATAGAAAAGGCTGTGCAAGAAATTGCCAAGCTTCCGGGCATTGGCCGAAAGTCGGCACTGCGCTTGGTATTGCACCTGCTCCGCCAAGACGGCCTCCAAATCACACAATTTACCCAAGCCATCCAAGAATTGCACACAGGCATTCGCTATTGCCGTGAGTGCCACCATATCGCCGATGCAGAACTCTGCCAGATATGCCTCAACGACAAGCGCGACCAGAGCCTTGTATGCGTGGTAGAGGGCTTCAAAGAGGTATGGGCTATCGAAAATACAGGCCAGTACAAGGGCTTGTACCATGTGCTTGGCGGCTTGCTTTCGCCTATTGATGGCATCGGCCCCACGGAGCTACACATCGCCTCGCTGATGCGTCGTTTAGAAACTTTGCCCGTAAAAGAGGTAATTTTGGCACTCAGCCCTACGATGGAAGGCGATACCACGGCTTTTTATCTTACCAAAAAAATAAAAGCCCTCCCCATCCGTGTAAGCACCCTTGCCAGAGGCTTGCCCGTAGGAGGAGAGCTGGAATATACCGACGAAGTAACCCTCGGCAGAAGTATTCTGAGCCGTATTCAATACGAATAAGGCTATTTTTCTTGTATCTTCTGAATAATCTCTTCGAGCGAGAGCGCTTGCTGTGTGCGAGCACGCATATCTTTGAAAGCCAATAAGCCGCTTTGCATTTCGTCTTCGCCAATGAGTATCATAAAAGGAATGGCCTTTTTGTTGGCATATTTGAGCTGCTTATCAAGCTTGGTGGCCGTGGGGTAAATCTCGGCATTGATACCCGCCGCGCGCAGTTGCCGCAACAAAGGCAGGGCGTATTGCTCGGCAGCCTTGTCGAAATTGCTGAACAAAACCTGCGTGCTGCTTCCGGTAGCCTCCGGGAAAAGCCCAAACTCCTCCATTACATCGTAGATTCTGTCTAAGCCAAAAGAAAAGCCCACGCCCGCTACGTCGGGCAGGCCGAAAGTGCCCGTCAGGTTGTCGTAGCGCCCGCCCCCACTGATAGAGCCGATGGCCGTATTGCTTACCTTCACCTCAAAAATCGCCCCTGTGTAGTACGAGAGTCCGCGCGCCAAGGTGATGTCGAGTACCACATTACTGGCCTCAATGCTGCTGCCCGTACTGGCTGCCACCAACATAAATACTTCTTTGAGTTCAGCCAAACCTTGCAGCCCAATGGCAGAATTTTGCAGGAAAGCTTCGATGCTTTGCAAGCGACTTGGCAAATCGCCGCCGAAATCAAATACAGGCAAGACCTTTTCAATCGCCTCTTGGCTGAAATCACGCTCGCGGAGTTCCTCTATCACCTGCTCCTTGCCTATTTTATCGAGCTTGTCAATGGCCACACAAAGCTCTGTTTCTTTGCCTTCTGCCCCGATTACTTCTACAATGCCTGCCAGTATCTTGCGGTTGTTGATTTTGATTTGATAGCCGGGAATGCCCAAGCGCGTGAGCACCTCGTTTATCATCAGTACAATTTCGGCCTCGCAGATAAGCGACTCTGTGCCTACCACATCGGCATCGCACTGATAAAACTCTCGGTAGCGCCCACGCTGTGGGGAGTCGCCGCGCCATACGGGCTGTATTTGGTAGCGTTTGAAGGGGAAGGCCAAGTCATTTTGGTTCATGGCCACAAAGCGCGCGAAGGGCACTGTCAGGTCGTAGCGCAGGCCTTTTTCGGCTATTTTGAGGGTAAGAGGCTTGTAGCCTTTGGCGAAATCGTCTTGGCGGGTATTTTTCAGAAAATCGCCCGAATTCAGGATTTTGAAAAGCAGCTGGTCGCCTTCTTCGCCATATTTGCCCATCAGTACAGAGAGGTTCTCCATGGCCGGAGTCTCGAGGGGCATAAAGCCGAAGCGCTGAAATACGCCACGGATAATGTCTATGATATATTGGCGCTTCATCATTACCGCGGGGCTATAGTCGCGCGTGCCTTTGGCTAAGCTGGGTTTTTGTTTGGACATGGCTGAGGAATTTTTCTGCAAATTAAAATATTTTTAAGAATAAATTTGATATATAAGGCACATAGTTTTATATTTGCAGCCTCATTTTGTATGGTAAGTTTCATCTAAATATATAGCGCAATGGCAGTTACAAGGTTACAGCGAAAAGACAGAAAGAATATTGCAAGGGCAAAAGCAAGAGTAAAAAGATTGAAGTTCCTCAATACGCTCCCTACTATCAAAATGGTAGATGTAGAAGCTATCAAAAAAGAATTTGCTGCTAAGAAAGCCTAATTCTTTTCTCAAGATATTCTTTTAAAAAGCCTTTGGACAGCCCAAAGGCTTTTTTCGTATTGCTGCTTTGTGGCGGGCTTTCAAGCACTTGGGGGCTGCTGCCTATAAATATTTTGAGAATTAATAAGAAAATATCTATTTTTAGCCTTTGATTCTTTGCATCAATCTTAAAACGTATCTTCAATCTTTATGCGAGTAATACAATTTAGAGAAGCCCTGCGCGAGGCCATGTCGGAAGAAATGCGACGCGACCCACGAGTATTTTTGATGGGCGAAGAGGTAGCCGAATATGATGGAGCCTACAAAGTGAGCCAAGGCATGTTGGCCGAGTTTGGTGCAGAGCGTGTAATAGACACCCCCATTGCAGAGCTGGGCTTTGCAGGCATCGGCGTAGGAGCTGCTATGAACGGCCTCCGCCCTATTATAGAGTTTATGACCTTCAACTTCTCGCTGGTAGCCATAGACCAAGTCATCAACTCTGCCGCCAAAATGCTGGCCATGTCGGGCGGGCAATACGGTGCGCCGATGGTATTCAGAGGGCCTACCGGCAATGCCGGACAGCTCGGTGCGCAGCACTCTCAAAATTTTGAAAACTGGTATGCCAACACCCCCGGCCTCAAAGTGGTAGTGCCCTCTACCCCTTACGATGCCAAAGGCTTGCTCAAAAGTGCTATCCGCGACGACGACCCCGTGATTTTTATGGAGTCGGAGCTGATGTATGGCGATAAAGGCGAAGTGCCCGAAGAAGAGTACCTCCTGCCTATCGGCAAAGCCAATATCGTAAAGCAAGGGCAGCACATCACTTTGGTATCTTTTGGCAAAATGATGAAAATAGCCTTAGAAGCTGCCGCCGCCTTAGACAAAGAGGGCATCTCTGCCGAAGTAATAGACCTCCGCAGCGTGCGCCCCATAGACTACGCCACCGTGGTAAACTCTGTAAAGAAAACCAACCGCTTGGTGATTGTAGAAGAGGCTTGGCCTTTGGCTTCTATCTCTACCGATGTGGCCTATCATATACAACGCTTCGCCTTCGACTACCTCGATGCACCTGTACATCGTGTAAACAGCATGGACGTGTCGTTGAGCTATGCGCCCACACTCATAGAAGCGGTGCTACCCAATGTGCAACGCACCGTGCAAGCCGCCAAAGCGGTATTGTACAAGTAATCATAGATTTACTCAACAAAAAAAGAGGCCTCGCGAGGCCTCTTTTTTTGTTGTTGCCTAAGATGTTGCTGTTTTTATTTCGCTCATTGATGCCCTCATTCAGAAAGATAGGGGGGGGACGGAAATCGGGGGATGCGAGCAAATTTCTTGGAAAAATTATAGGGAAATGTTTGGAGTTTAAGATAGTATCTAAGACCAGAGAGGTTTTATATGTTGCCCTGATTTTGAATTTGAAATTCTAACCAATCCTCTAATAATTTTAGTAATTCAGATGTAGGAAATTCATATTCTTGGTAATATTCTGTATCAAAATTAAAGCCATATTTAGACATTTTACCTCCTACAAAAATTCCTATTTGCTCAAAACCACAAGGGTGAAAAAAATCTGGTGTTTCATCAGCTATATTTTTTTTGACAAAATCTATAAATTCTTGTGTACCTTCTATACCTCCAAGGTAGGCCAATTCATAAAGTCCACCAAAATTGCCTTCTAAGTCTATAGACAACTCATTCTTATTAAGAGTAGGATGTATATTAAGAGTAGGATGTATACTTTTATTAAATTTATATTTTAAATAGTTCATTTTAATATATGGGAAAAGATGTTTTTATGTGTGGGTAAGTTGTGGTATTAGCAAGGGGGTTTCTCTCAGAAGGCAATCCGTAAGCAATCCTAATAGTTACTGAACCATCTGATGCTAAAATATCGTAGGCATTTTTTTCCGCCGTGTCAGGTGTTCCACAACCTATCCCCTCCGTGTTTCCCGCCGTGTCAGGTGTTATCACCTGACACCCGCTTTGTAGTGAGTGATAAAACCAAAATCATCCTCTTGCAGTAAATAAAACCTCGCACTCGAATAATAATAGTCCTCTTCTCTTGCTGCCAGCTTCCAACGCTCCTGAATAGGATTCTTATGGATATAAGTAAGCTTTTGCTCAAAAACCTCCTCCGACCACAAAGAAACAGATAAGGGACGATTTTCCCAAATCTGATACTTTCTATCTTTTAAATCTACTCTGAAATGCTCCAAAACCGCAGGATGATGCTTCGCTAAGTCAAATTTTATTTGTTGAGAGGTGAATTTTAGAAAGTCCCTTTGCACATCTGAGGCCTTGATGCCTGCGCACATCTGCCATATCAAATGAATATGATTGGGCATCAACACAAAAGCATAGACAAGTACACGATTGTTTTCTACCAAAAATCTGAGACTATCAATAATGACATCCTTGTATTTATCAGGATGCAGCACTTTCTTCCATAACAATATCGTCGCTGTGAAAAATTGAGGACATTCCGTAAGCATAGAAAGATGAAGTGTATATACAAAAATATCATTTTTTTGATGCCAGCCTATCAGAAATCTCGAAAATAGATACATTTTCTACATTTGTAAGCTTAGAAACTTATAAATGCCCCATTATAAAGACAGAAAAAAGTGTCAGGTGATAACACCTGACACGGCGGGAA
>DAIQNQ010000142.1:0-7731 GCA_036788275.1 Thermonemataceae bacterium | reverse complement strand
CACCTTGGCAATATCCAAACGATACACTTGCAAGGCAGGCAAGAGCGACACCAGCACCGCCAGCCCCGTAAGCACTGCCGCCAAATACAGCTCCTCCCACAAAAACACATTGCCTTTTAGGAAAAACTGAAGATTACTGTCGGCCAGCTGTCCTACCAGCGCCAAAGCTCCATGTGCCATCAGCAGCCCCAGCATAATGCCGGAGAGCGTTACCAACAGGCTTTCGAGCAGCAGCACTTGGAGCAGGCCTCTGGGCGAAGCCCCCAAGCTGCGCATCAGGGCGAGGTCGTAGCGGCGCTCGCGCAAGGCTTGGTACAAGGCCACAAAAATACTGAGTACCGCAATGCCCATCAGCAAATAAGCCACCGTATTGAAGGCCTCTACACCCACGCCCAGCAAGCTGAAAAGCCGCGACAGCTCATTGGCCGGCACTGCCGCCTGCAAGCTGCTTTGCTCATTCACGATGCGGGGCATCTGTATAGCCGCCTGCGGCGATTTGTACTGAATCAGCATGGCCGTAATCTGCTTTGGAGGGGCGTGCTGTACCGTTTCTGCTTTTTCGTGTTCGTGTTCGTGATGTTCATGTCCCTCGTGCTCGTGATGCTCGTGCGCATCTTCCTCTGCTTCGTGTTGATGCGGTTCGTGTACCTTCCATACACTTTCGGTAGCGGTGAGCAGCAGCCTGTCCAGCACCGTGCCCGTAGGAGCCATCACGCCCACCACACGGTACAGCACTTCTTCGTGAAAATGCTCGCTTTCGCTACCCAATCCGTGCGCTCCGGCAAAGAGGCTGTCTAAGCCCAGCGCCGTGTTTTGGGCGACGGCAGCACCCAGCACCACCTCCATCTCACTTTGCCACCAGCGGCCTTGGGCGAGAGTGGCTTGGTAATGTTCTGCATAGCTTTTTTCGGTACCCACAATTCGAAAGCCCCGATAGCTATCGCCCAAAGAGAGGGGAATGGCTTTCCGCACAAAGAGCTTGTTTTTGCTGAGTTGCTCTATTTCGGAGAGATAAATATTGCCCGTGGGATTGTCGGCATGATACACGCTCGACAAAATAAGCTGCAAAGGGCTTCCTTTCGCACCTATCACCAAATCTATACCTTTGATATTGCGCGAAAATTGACTTTGTACCTGACTGAAAGCCAGCAGCAAAAAAGCCAAAATACCTACCCCCAAGGCCAAAAGTGCCAAGGTAAGGGAGGTATTGAGGGGGCGGTAGCGCAGGTAGCTCCAAGAGATTTTGAAGAGGTTCATGGCGTGGGCTTGTCTAAAGATTGGCAGAGAGAAAAATGCGCTTTTACGCGCTGGTCGTGGGTGGCAATCAGCAAGGCGCTGCCGTGCTTTTGGGCTTGTGTTTTGAGCAAGTCCACCACAAGGCGGCTGTTGTGGTCGTCGAGGCTGGCAGTAGGCTCATCGGCCAAGATAAGGCGTGTTTCGTTGAGCAGCGCACGGGCTACACTGAGCCTTTGTGCTTCGCCTTGGCTGAGTTGCGAAGGGTGCTGGCGAGCTTTGTCGGCAATGCCCAGTTCTTCGAGCAGGGCGAGGCAGTGCTTTTTGTCTTTGGAGAGGCCTGCCCAATAGCGTGCCAGCAGGAGGTTGTCTAATACGTTGAGGGAGTCAATAAAATGTGCTTTTTGGAAAATAAGACCGATATACCGCGCTCGGAAGCGGTCGAGGGCGCTGCCCGATTGGCGGTGCAAGGCTTGGCCATCAAACCAAATTTCGCCTTGACTGGGACGTAGCAGCGTGGCAATGATGTGCAAGAGGGTGCTTTTGCCGCTGCCCGATTGGCCTAAAAGCAACCACTGCGAGGCCGCCTCGATGTTCCACTCGGCAAGGTGTAGCACTTCTTTTTCTTGGTATTGGTGGCGAATAGCTTTGAGTAGAAGCATAGATTCATTAAATTGGCACTTGGAAATTTTATTACTAAATTTGCATCATTGTTGCAAATATATCAAAATCCATCAAATTGTCAAATCTTCTTATGAATACAAAGATAATTCTTCTGCTTTTGGGCTTTTGGCTTTCTTTGGGTACAGCTTGGGGGCAGTATCCGCCGCCCAATGGTTGGAAAACCTTCGCGCAGGTGAAGTTTGAGCCAAAATACTACGAAGATGTGGACATGTACGTGCTTACGCCCAAGTTCACTGCCGATATCAAGTATTATCTCAACAAAGAATTTGTCCTAAAGGGCTATGTATTGCCTTTGGCCGATGATACGCCCTTTGTGATTCTCTCGAAATTTCCTTACAGCCAATGCTTCTTTTGTGGTGGGGCAGGGCCGGAGTCGGTAGCAGCCATTTATTTCAAAGACAAAAGCAAGCCAAACAAGTTCAAGATGGACCAAGTGATTACCGTAAAGGGCAAGCTGACACTCAACGACAGCAATCTCGATGAGCTGAATTTTATTTTGAAAGATGCCCAAATCGTCAAATAATCCTTGTCTATGAAAATTGGGCTTTTCTTCGGGTCTTTCAATCCTATCCACGTAGGGCATCTCATTTTGGCCAATACCATGGCCACGCATGCCGATTTGGCGGAGGTGTGGTTGGTGGTATCGCCGCAAAATCCATTTAAGAAGCAAAACACACTTTTACACGAGTTCGACCGCTACGAGATGGTAGAAAAAGCCATTTTCGACAATGCCCACTTGCGCGCCTGCGATGTGGAGTTTCACTTGCCCAAGCCGAGCTATACCATTGACACGCTCACGTATCTGCAAGAAAAGCACCCTCAGAAGGAGTTTGTGCTGATTATGGGCAGCGACAACCTGCAAGGCTTCGCCCAATGGAAAAATCACGACAAAATTCTGGAATATTACAGCGTTTATGTGTATCCGCGTCCCGAAGCCAGCGAAAGCCCCTTTCACCAGCATCCCAAAGTAAAGTTGATAGAAGCGCCCCTGCTTGACATCTCGGCTACCTATGTGCGCAAATGTATTCAACAGGGCAAATCTATTCGCTACTTAGTACCCGAAGCCGTTGAGGAGCTGATACGCCGCAAAGGTTTTTATAGCTGATGCTCAATACCAGCTTGCTTGAGTATAGCTAAAAAAGTGCCTTTTTTAAGGTCTTTACTTCCGTGGACAGGTACAACTACTGTTTTATTGGTCTGAGGATGATGATACAATTGATGCGAACCTTTCGCTCTTTTAAAAAGAAAGCCGTGTTGTTCTAATATTTTAATGAGATATTTTGGACTCAGATTCACGTCAATTCAAGATTTAGTGAGTATTCTAAGGTATCGCTATCATCAGGAATCACCTCACCTCTTTCTTGTAACTCTTCGATATACAATTCGATAGCCTCTTTGCTCATAGCAATGGCCTCGTCTATATCTTCACCATAGGTAATACATCCGGGCAAAGCAGGCACAGTGGCTGTAAAGCCCCCTTCAGGTTCCTTGCGTAAAAGAATTCTGTAAGTGTACATAGCTATTAGGTTGTTAGATTAGATAAAATATTGCAGATATGCACTGTTAGATTTCATCAAAAAAGCTTTCCTTCAAATACAATCCCATCGCCTTCAGGCAAAGACTTTAGTCAAACTCTTTGTGTGCTTTGTGCACTCTTCGAGGCCTTTGTGGTTGATTCTTACCACAAAGGCCTCGAAGAGTGCACAAAGCCCACAAAGGGCGTTTATTCCTACCAACCAATCAGCGCAGGCCTATGAGGGCGTTTCGCTTTGTTCGGGGTTGTTTTCAGCGTCTTTGTCCTCTTTTTTCGACACAAAGATATTCTTCATAAACTTGCCCAAATGCTGGATACGCTCTATGTTTTCTTGGATAGGCGAAAGCTCCACACCCCCCAAGGAAATGCGGTCGTCGTTGAGCAGCATGGCATTTTGCTCGGGATAGATGATAATGAAGTTGATGTGGTCGAAGTGTTTGGAGAGGTAGCGCGGCACTTTGTCTAAGAAAGACTCGTGCGAGATGGTTTTATGGCGCGCATTGATGGTGATGAAGAGGTCTTCTTTGCTCACCTCGCGGGCAAGTACGAGGAAATCTTCCCAATCGTCAAACTCTTTGTAAGAAGCTTCTACGGCAGGTTTGGCCTTGGAGATAATCTCTTTGATGGCCCCTAAGGTATGATTTTCGCCAAAAAATACTACTTTGGTATTGATTTGCTTCGAGAGCCTTTTCACGGATTCGAGCCACATGCCAAAACCCACTTCTTTTTCGGCATTGGGCGGGGCTACCACCACGATTTTTTTGACCACACTTACCGGATATACAAACTTCGTTACCATCACCATCTCGTTGATATGGGTGAGGAGATTGTCCAGCACCGAGCCAAAAAGGCGTTCTTTGGTAGTGATTTTGCCATTCCAGCCAATCACAATTTGGTTAATGACCATTTCCTTTACCACACGCTTGATGCCGCCCATCACGTTCAAGTCCACACGGGTAATGAGCTTCACTTGGTTGTCGGTGGCGGAGGCATAGCGAGCGGCTTTTTCGAGCATTTTTTGGTTCATCACTACCTTTTCTTTGGCCTCGTCGTCGTCGCGCACTACCGAAAGTGCATAGATAGGCTCATTGGTTTTGGGGTTTTTGAGCAAGATGGCCAAATCAATAAGCTGCTCCATAGTTTCGGGATTGGAGATAGGTACCAAGATGCGCTCCGGTTCGTCTTCCATTTCGGGCATTTTGTCTTTTTCGAGCACCGCCAGCTTGCGGGCGGCTTTTTCGGCGGCAAAAGATGCGACCAAACAGGTGGCCAAAATCATCAAGATAGTACCATTCAAGATGCTCTCGTCGAGCAAGCGCACAGGAGCCAAAGTCTCTCCCGCAAGCTTGGCAGCCTCTATCTCGGCGGCATTCAAGATGGTATTGTAGCCTACCAATACGGCGGCGAGAGTGGCGGCGGCTTGGGCATTGCTGAGGCCAAAGATGAGGTTGCGCTCATCGCGGCTGTATTTGAATATTTTTTGCGTGGCAAAAGCAGCCAGCCATTTGGCACTGTTGGCCGTAACAATCATAAATCCGGCTACTTTTAGCGCTTCTACACCATTAAAAAGCACTTTCAGATTGATGAGCATGCCTACACTTATCAAGAAAAAAGGAATAAAAAGAGCATTGCCCACAAACTCGATGCGGTTCATGAGCGGCGAGGAGTGTGGGATAAGGCGATTGAGTGCCAAGCCCGCCAAGAAGGCCCCAATGATAGGCTCTACGCCTGCCAGCTCTGCGCCAAAGGCCGAGGCAAATACCACCGCCAAAGAAAATATATACTGCGAAACGCCCTCGCTCTCCATATTGCGAAAAAACCAACGGGCGATAATCGGAAAGATAAAAAGTACCACTGTGGCAAATACCGAAAGCCCACCACCGAGGCGCAGCCAGAATTCGGCATTCAAATCGCCTTTGGTAGAGCCGATAATCACGGCCAGCACCAAGAGCGCCAGCGTATCGGTAATCATGGTACCGCCTACGGCGATGGTCGCCGCTTCGTTTTTGCTTAC
The DNA here is from genome assembly GCA_036788275.1 of Thermonemataceae bacterium. GTDB lineage: Bacteria > Bacteroidota > Bacteroidia > Cytophagales > Thermonemataceae > DAIQNQ01. Next base: position 2,266 of record DAIQNQ010000142.1, on the reverse strand, counting down.
ACCCAAGCTGCTTACAATCGGGTAGGCCAGCAAGGTATGGGAGGCAAACATACTGGCCAGCAGGATAGAGGCTGATAGCGAGAGCTCCAGCAGATAATAAGCGCCGACAGTACCCAGCAGCATCGGGATAGAGAAGGTGAGCAAGCCGAAGACCAAGCTCTTGTTGCGGTTTTTCTTAAACTCGTTGAGGTCTATCTCCAAGCCTGCCAAAAACATAATATAAAGCAAGCCCACCGTACCAAACAACACGATGCCATCGCTGCGGAGCAGCAAGTTGATGCCATAAGGACCCAGGAGCGTACCCGCCAAAATAAGCCCGATAATGCCCGGTATCTTGAAGCGCTTGAGTACGATAGGCGCTAAAAGAATGACAAAAAGTACAATGGAGAAAATAAGGACAGGGTCTTTTAATGGCAAGTTGAAATCAAACAAAAATGGCATAAGTTGCTGATTTAGTTGTAATTGTTGTAGAATTATAACATAAAGATAAATAAATTACTAACAAAACCGATATGTTGCCATACAAGTTTAGCCCAAATAGTTGCCACCGTCCACCACAAGGGTTTGGCCTGTGATAAAAGCGGCCTCTTCTGAAGCAAGAAAAGCACATACATTGGCAATGTCTTTGGGTTGGCCGAGCCGCCCCAGCGGAATACGTGCCAAAAACTGCTCTTTGGCCTCTTGGGGCACACCTGCCAGCATGGCTGTTTCGATAGCGCCGGGGGCTATGGCATTGACCAAGATACCGTATTTGCCCAGCTCGCGCCCCCAAGTTTTGGTCATGGCGGCCACGCCTGCTTTGGCGGCTACGTAATTGCTCTGTCCAAAATTACCGAAAATACCCACTACCGAAGAGATGTTGATGATACGGCCTTGCTTTTGGGCAATCATCTGCTCTACTACGGCTTGGGTACACAAAAACACCCCGCTCAGGTTTACGTCTATCACCTCTTGCCATTGCTGTACCTGCATTTTGCGCAGCGAGGCATCGCGGATAATGCCCGCGTTGTTTACCAAAATATCTATGCGCCCGAAGGCCTCTATGGCTTGGGCGGCGGCTTGCTTTACGGAAGCTTCTTGGCGCACATCTACGCCTGCTTGCAAGTGTACGCGGAGTTTTTGGGCTTGCCAATGCGCTATTTGTGCTTCGGCCTTGTCGCTTTGGATGTCCCAAACCAATACGATGGCTCCTTCGTGGGCGAGTTTTTCTACAATGGCCGCCCCGATGCCTTGGGCACCTCCGGTAACAATGGCTACTTGGTCTTGGAATCTGTGGTTCATGACGAAATGGGTTGAAAGGTATCGTAATATTTCTAAGGAGTGGTGTTTGGCTTTCAAAAATATTACTTTTTTCTATAAGAAATCACTTTTCGACAAATTTATGGTCTAAATAAAAGGGATTTTTTAGAAAAGTACCCCAAAAAGCAAGCTCGCCCCTTCTAAAAAAGGCGAGCTGAATGGAGTATCATAAAAGCGCAAGAAGGAAGAGCGCTGTGAGCTGCTTTTAAAAAGTCTTGTTATCTTTCGGTCTGTTTTTCTTTTCTGAGGAGTTTGCCCTCGGCACTGATAACCAGCACAGAGTCGCTTTCGAGATAGATGTAGCCCGTTTGGTCTTTGTCGAAGCGATGCCCCATTGGTGAGGCATTGGGGATGCTGAAGGGGTAAATCTCTTTGCCCGTTTTGTCTAAAATCCCGAAGAGGCCATTTTTGGAGATGGCCACTCTGCCGTTTTCAAAAGTAAATTCATTGACAGGCGAAATCATATCATAGACAAAGGGAATCACCACCTTGCCCTCATAATCAATAAAGCCGGTATAGCCCATCTCGCCCTCTTGCGCTGCCAAAGAAATGCCCTGCAAGCCCTCGGAGAATTCTCTGAACATAACGATGAATTTGTTGTCAGAAAATATCTTTTGATTTTTATAATTGACAATTACAGCTTCTTCTCCTTGGCGGCTCATGGCAAAGCCCTGATGAAAGATAAGGCCGTACGTATATTCTGCCGGAATGAAAAGCGTTCCTTGCTCATTGATAGCGCCATATTTGCCATTCTGTTTTACGGAGGCATAGCGGAAAAGCCGGCCATCAAAAACCGCCGAATCTTGCTCAAAAGCTTCGGCTTCTTCAAAGCGAGGTGAGATGATGATATTTTTGTCTTGGTCGGTATAGCCCCAGAGTCCGCCTTCGGCAAAGGGAGTGAGCTCTTGGGGACTGGCCTTGCTTTGTGTATTTTGCTCTTGTTGGGAAGGCTGGCAGCCAAGCAAAA
>DAIQNQ010000141.1:5990-7737 GCA_036788275.1 Thermonemataceae bacterium | reverse complement strand
CCAAGGGGCTTTTTGCGTTGATGGGAGCTGGGTGAACTGTAGTGGGCTTTTGCTGATTGTTGAATTGATTGATTTTCAAATAGGTGTGAACCATTTTTCAAATGTTACTACTACCAATTTGATATAGAGCCAAATTATTGATAGAGTGCTTGCTTGTTTATCTAAAAAGAATCATATTAGGGCAATTTTACAAAATTTGTATTCGATATAACTAAACCTTAACAACTATGTTGAAAGAGTTCAAAGCCTTTCTGATGAAGGGTAATATCCTTGACTTGGCAGTGGCCTTCATTATCGGTGCTGCATTTAACAAAATTGTAAGTTCATTGGTGAACGATATCCTGATGCCTCCCATAGGGTATTTGCTGAGCAATGTGGACTTTAAAGACTTGAAGCTTGGCATAGGCCAAGAAGTGAGTATCAACTATGGTTTGTTTTTGCAAAGCTTGGTAGATTTCGTACTGATTGGCCTCTCCGTATTCTTAATAGTAAAAGCCTACAACAAGGTACAAACAAAAAAAGAAGAGCCACCCAAAGCCCCTGAACCCAGTAATGAGGAAAAACTGCTTACGGAAATAAGAGATTTACTCAAAAAAAATGCTGAATAGAGGTGTGCATAGAATATTATAGGAAGGCTTGACAACAAAAAAGCGTTTTTATATAGGCAAAAATACCTTCGCCTAAAGAAACGCTACGTTCATCGAAAAAAAAGCCTCATTCGTCTAAAAAGTTTGGAATGCAGCGCTTTCACACCTTATATTTGTATCATTAAGAAAAGGAAATGGGTTTAAAATACATAAGATAGTTTTTAGTGGTGTTTAAGTAGTCTGAAACAAGGCTACTTCGAAAAGGGTAACGCTTTGCGTTACCTTTTTTCTTTTAATGCCTTTTATACAAAACAGAAGCCTATCACAAGAAAACCTCCTTATTGAAGGCTATTTTATAGAATCTTGTGCATTTGCATCAAAAATTATGCGTAAATTTGTATTATTCTGATTTTCTTTTCAACATGCTTCACCCCAAGAATATCGAGCAAAAGCTCGGCTTTGACAAAATAAGAGAGCTTTTGTCCCAATATTGTATCTCTTCCTTAGGCACTTTTTATGTAGATAAAATCCGTTTTTCGGACGATATCCGTCTCATAGAAAAACTTATTCGCCAGACAGCTGAATTCCAGCAAATCCTTCGTCAGGAAGGGACTTTTCCCGCTCAAAATTACATAGACTTGCGTTTTGCTTTGCAAAAGGCAAGCCCTGAAAGAGCTTTTCTTACCGAAGAAGAGTTTTTTGAGTTGAAACTCTCGCTCCAAACCATTGCTGATTGCCTTACTTTCCTTCACAGCAAAGCACCTGAGCTATATCCTTACCTACGAGAGCTTAGCTCGACTGTCAATATTGATGCGGCCTTGCTCCAGAGCCTTCACCAAGTAATTGACGAGAGAGGTAGAATACGCGACAGTGCTTCTGAGGCACTTCGTCAGATTCGCCGTCGCTTGGCTGCCACAGAGGGCGAGCTCAAGAAAAAAACCGAGCAAATTCTCAAGAGTGCCAAGGCTCAAGGCTTTACCGATGAGAAGGCCGGTATTACCGTGCGAGGCGGGCGGGTGGTAATACCTATTGCTGCTACGCACAAGCGCAAGATAAAGGGCTTTGTACATGACGAATCGGATACAGGGCAGACCGTTTACTTGGAGCCTGCCGAAATCTTAGATATTAATAATGAAATCAAGGAGTTGGAAAATGAAGAG
>DAIQNQ010000141.1:4616-5890 GCA_036788275.1 Thermonemataceae bacterium | reverse complement strand
ATGCAGGATTATTCGCAGATGGGCATCTTCAAGAATATTTTTATAGACATTGGTGATGAGCAGTCTTTGGAAAATGACCTCAGCACATACAGCTCGCACCTTACCAATATGCGTCAGTTTGTAAATTATGCCCAAGAAGAAAGCCTCTTTTTGATAGACGAGTTTGGCACGGGCACTGAGCCGCGCCTTGGAGGAGCTATTGCAGAGGCGGTGCTGGAGGCTTTGTACGAAAAAGGTGCTTATGGAGTGGTCAATACGCACTATGGCAATTTGAAGCTTTTTGCACAAAATAAAAAAGGTCTTGTGAATGGGGCGATGCGCTTTGATGTGGAAAATTTAGAACCTTTGTATAGTCTGGAAATTGGCCAAGCCGGAAGCTCTTTTGCTTTTGAAATAGCCCAAAAAATAGGTTTACCCAAAAAGATATTGGCCAAGGCCAAGGAAAAACTTGGCGACAAGGAAGTGAATTTTGATAAAATCTTGCGAGAATTGGAGCAAGAAAAAAAGCTTCTTGCTGAGCAAAACACACGCCTGAGAGTACAGATGATTGAGAATGAGCAGCTGATGCAAGAGTATCAAGTAAAAAATGAACAGCTCAGCAAAGAGAAAAAAGCGATTCTGAATACGGCCAAGCTGGAAGCCAAGCAGCTGCTCAGAGATGCCAATCAAAAAATAGAGGAAACCATCAAAGGTATCAAAGAGCAACAAGCCGAAAAAAGTGCTACCAAGCAGATGAGGCAGACCTTAGAAAAATTTGAAGAGGCGCTTCAGGTAGAGAATGTGGCTTTGCCCGAAGAGGAAGGTGAAGAAATACAGCTTTTAGAAGGAGAAATCAAGGTAGGTGATTGGGTACGTATCAAAGGACAAAATACCTTGGGAGAGGTTTTGGAGATGCGCGCCAAAGACGTAGAAATTTTGATTGGCGACCTCAAATCCATCATCAAGCTGAATCGTCTGGAGAAAATCAGTCGGAAAATAGCCAAAAAAGAGCGTCAAGCTTCTGTAAAAAGAATCGGAATGAACATCAATGAGAAAGCGGCTAACTTTTCTTTTCAGTTAGATTTGCGCGGACGGAGGGGTGAAGAAGCCCTGCAAGAGGTAGATGCTTTCATTGACAATGCCATTCTGGTAGGCTTTCCTGAGCTACGCATCGTGCACGGCAAAGGAGATGGTATCTTGCGGAAGTTGATACGCGAAAAGCTCAAAGAATATGCGCAGGTAGCTGCCTTTGCCGATGAGCACGCCGACCGAGGTGGGGCGGGCGTTACGATTGT
>DAIQNQ010000141.1:0-4516 GCA_036788275.1 Thermonemataceae bacterium | reverse complement strand
ATGTGGCTGATTAAAAAGAAGAAATAGACATACCGAATCGTACCTTCACCTCCATAGGGAGTGGATTCGTTGGAGATGTGGTACAAAATATAGGTAATCAGAAATACAGCGCCTAAGCTGAAGGCACTTAGCATACTCCATTGATGGGCTTTGATATTTTTTTGTTTGATAAATATAAAAGCCAAGACCAGTAAAATGCTGGTAAGTGTATTGATAACGGCATTGAGATGGGGCAGTGCTTTAGTCCATTCGCCCAAGTCAAACTTCATACGCAGCCCAAGCATAAGGGCTACGGCAATAGGAATAATAATAGAAAGCGCATTGATAAGTTTAAAATAGCTCTTTTGTGATTCTACGGCGATAAGAGACATAGCGATATGGTAGGTTGAAGTTTCTTAATAATAATGTGAAATTTACTGTTGGAGCGATATGTTTTCTAAAACACGAATTTCCAGAATCAAACGGTCTATTTCTTCAGTATCTGTACCTTTATAAACGCCTCTGATATGCTTTTGGTGATCGAGCAAGATTACCTCTTCGGCAGATTGTAGAAATAGTTGCGCGAGGATATTGCTTTGCGTTTCGATAGGAATATACGACATAAGTATCGTTGTATCAGCTTTTACGAAGGCATCTTCTTTATCAAGTATTTCCAAGTTGAGCAATTGCACATTGCTTTGGGGCAGGTTTTCGCGTAGGCGCAACATCTCCTTTTTGAGCAGGCGCGAGAGGCTGTCTCCGTCTTGGGTTTGGAAAATGACATAGCAGGTACTGGCTATCTGAGAGCCGATAGGCAAGAGCTTGTTTTGGTAGTCTCGCAGCTCTTCTAAAGGCACTTTGTAATAGAGCGTATCTCCGTTTTGCTGTACTGTTTTAGGCCCAAAATAAGGAAGTTGGTACTGGTTGTTGCCAAAAAGCTTGAAAAACAGAAAAATTAAAACCGGAAGTACCAGCGTAGCCGCCAGTATTCCGGTCTGAAGATGTTTGTATTGCTTCATAAGGTGCGCTGCTTACTTAATGAGAGCCGCCCTCAGCGAGCAAAGCCGTAATAAGCCATATTACAAAGGCCATGGGAATCAGAATAGACCATATCAGCGTTTTTACTTCACCTTTAAGGTGCATAAACTCTCCTACTATATAAAAGGCTTTCACAATGGTCATCACAATAAAGATAGACACTTTGAGAAGACGATACTCTGCAGGAAGCGTAAAAGCCACTACAAATTCAAGGGCTGTGATAACCAACAAAATCCAAAAGGTACGCCAAATAAGTTTGGTCTGAGGCTTAGGAATTTCTCCGGGCTGAACATTGTACGTAGAAGCCATAAGATAAAAATTTAAAGTCAAAAATTGATGCAATGAACTTATACCAAGTAGAAGAAGGTAAATACGAATACCCAAACCAAATCTACAAAGTGCCAATAGAGACCTACTTTCTCTACCATTTCATAATGCCCACGTTTTTCATATACACCAAAGGCAGCATTGTGGAAAATGAGTACATTAAGCAATACCCCACTGAATACGTGGAAGCCGTGGAAACCTGTGATAAAGAAGAAGAGATTGGCAAAAGGTGTAGGGCCGTACTCATTGATAAGAAGATTGGCACCATAGATAGTTTCTTTTACCCAGCGGCCATCTCTAAACACCTCCATTGCTGTTCCATTATCAGTACCTACAATAAAGTGTGTCCACTCCCAAGCTTGGCAACCCAAAAAAGTAAAACCACCGAGAATAGTCCAAAGCATCCACTTTTCTACATCTTTACGGTCTTTTCTGTGGCCTGCCTCTACAGCTAATACCATCGTTACGCTGCTCATAATCAAGATGAAGGTCATGATTCCTACAAATACAAGCGGCAAATCCATTCCGTGCAGGAAAGGCATCGCATTGAAAACTTTTTCTGGAATAGGCCACCATTCCTGAGAAGTAACGAATTCAGAGACTTTGCCTGTGTAGGCAGGATGCCTAAAGCGGATAAGCCCGTAGGCCACCAATAAACCCGAAAAGGTAAAGGCATCAGAAAGCAAGAAAAACCACATCATCAGCTTTCCGTAGCTGGCATTCATGGGTTCTTTGCCACCAAACCACGCGCTGGTCTTTGAATTCTGTTCTACCTGTGCTGTTGTAGAAGCCATAAATTTTGGAATTAATAGTTTACAAGTTCAACGTTTCTTTAGAATTTCGCTGTAAATCAAACTTTTATTATTCACAGTTCGTTTCCGGTTGCTAAATTAGCGATTTAACAATAAAAACAAAAATAAATATACCCAAAGTCCTCCTAAAAAATGCCAATACACGCTGCACATCTCCATACGAACCATCGCTTTGGCGTGTATTTCGTAGCGAAAAGCAGCAATAGCTACCAACAAAATAAAGATAAGCCCAGTGATAAGGTGGAAAGCGTGTAGCCCCATCAATACATATACAAAAGAGCCTGCGGGGTGTACGGCATTGCCATCGGCATCTACACCGGCAAAGAAAATCCCACGCGACACCAAGTCGCCCCAGCCCAATACTTGTGTATAAAGAAAGGCGATACCCAATACTACGGTAAGCAACATCCCTATTTTGAGTTGAGAGATACTGTCTCTTTTGGCAGAGAGGTAGCTCCAATGCATCGTGATACTGCTTAATACAATAAGAATTGTACTAAACTGAAGAATTTGGGGAAGCTCGAATACCAGCCAGTCGCCTTCAGATTGCTTTACAATGTAGGCGCTTGTCATGGAAGCAAAAATCATGACGATGCTCAAGATAAAAAGCCATAAGGCAAACTTCTTGGGGTGCATCGAAAAGGTGGCTTCCGGCTCTTCGTAGAAATCTATTTCGGGATTGGGATTCTTGATATTTTCCAGCATTATGAGTGAATTTTATTGCAAATTTATACCATCAACGCTTACAAAACCAATGATTCATACAGAAAGTTTTGGAAGCACGAAGCCCTGCCAAAGCGGCGCTTGTAAAAAAGTATTTTTTTTTTAGCTTTGCATAATATTTATCCCCCAATATGCACACAACAGACCTTGGCAAGTTGCTTTCTACGAATGTACTTCCCCTTACGCTTGCATTGGTAATGATAGGCATTGGCATGTCGCTTACTGCCAAAGATTTCAGGAATGTGTTGCTTTATCCTAAATCTGTAATGATAGGCTTGGCGATGCAGCTCTTGGTCTTGCCGGCTGTTGCCTTTGGGATTGCGGCAATGGCACCACTCAGCCCTGAGCTAAAGGTAGGCATTGTACTGATATCGGCTGCTCCCGGAGGGGCTATCTCCAACTTGCTCAATCACCTTTTCAAAGCCAATTTGGCACTTTCGGTATCTATCACAGCGCTCAATGGCTTCCTGACGGTCTTCACGATTCCGGCAATTATGGGTTTGGCACTTTCGGTATTTATGAATAATGAGCGGGAGATTCATCTGGACTTTTTACCCACTTTCATAGAGATTCTGCAAATCACAGTGTTGCCTTGTATATTGGGAATGCTCATACGGCATTTTTTGCCTTACATTTCTATCAAGGCCGAGAAGCCGCTCAATTATCTGATGCCCATCACCTTGGGAACGGTAATGGCTGCTACTATTTATTTTAAGCAGGGCGAGGTGGTGGGTGTATCGCTTAGCGACTACCTTTGGGTGGTGCCCTATGCCTTGCTGCTGAACGTATCTGGCATCCTTGCAGGCTATTATTTTCCGGCACTTTTGGGCATCAAGCTACGCAATCGCCTTACCATTGCCATAGAGGTAGGCCTCCAAAATACCGGATTGGCCATTGCCATTGCTACCAGTACCAATCTGCTCAACAGCCCTGTGATGGCCATCCCTTCGGCCATTTATGCGCTCTTTACTTTTTTTACAGCAGTGGCTTGGGGGCTTTTGGTAGTACGCAGGCACAAGGGAGCGATAGCAGAGGAAAATACGCTTTTGGCAAACCAAGAGCAAGAGATGGCGAATCAAGACTAATGATACATGATACTTTATTATGCAGTAGGCGGGGGCTTAGGGCATCTTTCGAGGGCTACGGCGGTAATACATACCTTGGGGCTTGAGGTACAAGAGGTATTGATATTGACTTCGGTAAAGAGCGCTAGCGAAATTCCTTTTTTTCAGGATTACCGTATAGAGGTGCTTCCTCCACACTTCCAGCAAGCCCGAGAAGCGTATGAAACTTGGCTACGAGATTGCCTACAAAAGTATGCCATTACGGAGATTTTTATAGATGCCTTCCCTGGCGGACTGATAGGAGAGTGGCATTTTTTGGCCGAGCCAAGCTTTCGTGAGCTGCGTTTGGTCTATGTGGCACGCCTACTGCAATGGGAAAAATACTTGCCTTTTGTCTCTAAAGAGCTGTTTTTTCGTGAAACACTCCTTTTAGAGCCGCTCGAAGAGGCGCATTACCAATACATTGAGTTGCAGAGTTTTTTGGTGCGTGCCCCTCAGCTCCAATATCCTGAAGCCAAAGCCATAAAGCTGCCCCGCTTGCCTGCCGAGGCTTGGCTCATCGTGCATTCCGGC
>DAIQNQ010000140.1:4428-7769 GCA_036788275.1 Thermonemataceae bacterium | reverse complement strand
GGCACCTGCAACTCCGTGCGGCTCAGCACCGGAAGGCTCTGCGCACACAGCTCCTGAAGGCTGAGGAGGAGGAGCAGGAAAAGAATATGTAAAGGGCGAAAAGACATCTGTTAGAAGCTTAGATATTTATTTTTTATTTCCCCTCCTTGCAAAGGACTCATCTTGTAAGGCTTTGGGGAAAATATACTGAAACACTATATTACTTTTAAATTCCCCTCCTTTAGAAGGCTCATCTTGTAGGACTTTGGGGTGAGATACATTGAAATACTGTTTATTCTTAAATTCCCCTCCTTCTAAAGGAGGGGTTAGGGGTGGTTTCAAAGGCTTTTCTCTGCAAAAGCACTTTATTTTGGGTGTAATTCTGTATCTAATGTGCATATTCAAAATACTTAGAAATTTGTAATTACTCGTTTTTTAACCACCCCCAGCCCCTCCTTGCAAAGGAGGGGAGCTTTTTAAATCACCTAAAGTCCGCCTCTATTCATTTTCAAAAGTATTTTAAAGAACGCTTTTTTTATGAAACCTAATCAGTGCGTATCTACAAAATGTGCATCTACAATTGCTTTAAGGACGCTGTATATTGGTTTGCCACTCCGACGTAACACGCCCATTGGGCAGGCGGTAGCTGACTTTGACGGTGTAGCTGCCTCGCTGAAGGCTCACCCACTCATTCTGCAAAATATAGCGTATCCAGGGATGGTTGCCCTGTGTTTGTACCATTGCGGCGGCCTTATTGCGCAGCTCAAAGTTGTCTTGGAAGGTACTTATCGCCAAATAATAAACCAAGCTACCATAAGCAGGGCCTTGAGGTACTTGCCCCAACTCAATATGTTGAGCGGTGAGTGCCCGCGTATCGTCTCCCACCTGAATACGCACATCGCGCAAAGGAGGCACGCCATACAAGTCTTCTCTGCGCCATTGGTTGATGCGAATACCCGCCACAGGATAGCCCTCGTAGTTGAGCGGCCTGATGAAGTTGTTCATCCAAGCATCAAAGGGATTGGCCTCTACGGCAATCAGCGATTGGGCATTGCTGCTGTGCAGCAGTTCGGCCTTGTCGAAAAACTCCTCACCGCGCCAAGAGAGGCTCAACTCGTGTATGCCCGTGGCAACAGGCCATACCGCACCGCTGCTGAGGGGCTGCAAGGCATTCATTTTCTCTTTGAAAGAGGCATAGCGACTTGTTTTGAAGTGCATTTTATAGAAGCTCTCTTCTGTAAGCTGCACCAAATTGCCCTCTGCTTGCTTATTGCGCACTTGCGCACTGCCATCACCGCTTATATCTTCCAACTTCTCGCCCACATTGCTGTCCACATCGGCACGCTCTTTTTTGGGCACTCTTACCAGTTCAAAACGATAAATTTGGTTGTTTTGCATGACACGAGGTATCTCAAAGAAAACTTCCTGCTTAGAAGCCTCATAACCTACGCCAAAATAGGCTACTTCTCCCTCTCGCAAGGGTTGCAATTTGCCTTCTTGCAGCCATTCTTCGCTGGCTTCAAAGAGATAAGGCTGCCCCTTTTTCAGCTTGATAAAGCCTTCCGGCGTTTCGTCTTTATAATAATGCAATTGTGCAATTACAGGGTAGCTGTACAAAATATTGCTTTCGGGAATATAATCGGGCGCTTCTCCGGTCATAAAAGTCGCGATACGGCTTTCTATTACTTTCTTGCCCTCTTCTATCACCGTCTGCCATACACCATTCCTCTGTTCCTCAAAGCTTACTTGTACTTCAAACTTTATTTTTTGCTTGGGAGGCAGTATATCGCGAGGGCTGTAAGCGAGCACAGTCCTGTCTTCGTTCCATTCGAGTGTTCCGAGAATCTTCCCTCCACTCACTTGGCTCAACTCTGCCTTATCAAGTTTAGATCTGAATACCCTTGTTCTGCCCTCTGTGTCGGTCAGGTTGAGGTTTTTGCCTATTTCCATATTGAAAATCGCCTGCGGATTGGAAAAGACATCTACATCAACCTCGGTATCTTTGGGCGTAATATCAGAAATGAGCTGTACATCGGCCAAGGGCGAAGGAGGCGTACCCACCAACGTACACTCTCTGCCGAGGGTCATTTCAAAGCGACAACTGCCGCTTACCAATCCGCCCAAGATAGAGTAACGGCCGCCTACTACCCCCTTCATCCAAGTAGGTCGCGGCAATTTGGCCTGCAAGACAGCCGCCGCACCAATACTCAGTATCTTGAAGCGCCCTCTGATAAATCTAAGCCTTACCTGTACACCAATATCCCCTTGGAGATAGGCATATACTTGTCCGTTGGCATACCAGCCATTGATACCGATAGGGTCGCTGGAGCCTTCGCAGCGCAGATTAGTGCCATAGTTTTTGACCATAATATCGAAGCCGGCCCCCGCCATAAAGCGGGCATAAAATATCAAGAAGTTCAAATCTCCTGTATCCACGCTCAGGTCGGCTCCCAAAGCAAAGCCGGAGCCAAGCCCGAGGGCGTTCAAATCGCGCATATAGTCCAAATCTTGGCCACCCAAAATGCTTTGTACTTGGGGCGGCGGAGGCGGGCTGCCCGGCAGCTCATCACCAATCATGAGATAGCTGTTGATTCTTGCGATAGAAACTAACTCTAAGCCTATTTTCTGCTGAGGAGTACCTACCCTGATATACCATTTTTGTGGACTGATATGCAGTACCGCTTCTCCGGCAGTATTGTTGGGGCCTGTACCGCGCAGTGTTCCTCCTGCGGCGTTTACCATCACTCTGAAATTGCCGTCCAAAGTACCTGCCTCTATGTTCAAGTCTATATGTACGTGAGCACTCATTTGCGCATTAGGCTTTGCTGCAGCTTCCCCACGTGTATTTTTGCTTGCATTCTCTAAGGCTCCTTTGTTGAGTGTGCTTCCCTCCTTTTTGCCGGAAGCCTGATCCAATGTCTCTGCCTGAGCAGCTGTTTGCTGTGCTACTTGTTTCATATCCACTACCGATACTTCTACTGGCTTGGTCATAAAATACGCATTGCCGGAGAAAAACACTCTCTGCACCCCTCCATTTTTATTGAATACCATTTCAAAGGTGGCATCTCCATTGAAGGCTTGCGCGGCTGTCGTCTGAAAGTTGATGCCTGCACGCACCCCCAAATTAACTTTGCTGTCGGGTACATAGCGAATCCCTGTCTGCGTTACGCCTATCTGATTGGCTCCCATTTGCGCACCCTGAGGACTTTGCTGCATACGATAGTACAAAGCACCCGAAAAACCTGAAAGCTCTACAGGGCCTAAAAAAGGAATGGCAGGCTGGAAAATCACATTTGCATCAGCATACCAATAGCGCATTTTTTCGGGGGTAGCACCAAACAAGGCCGTAGCACTTACTTTTA
>DAIQNQ010000140.1:0-4328 GCA_036788275.1 Thermonemataceae bacterium | reverse complement strand
TGATTTCCATATTCAAAAGCCCCTGAAAGCCCGTGCCATAGACAGGGTCTTCGCGGAAGAAGTCTAAAGAGCCTTTTAGTTTGAATGCCCCTTGGTTTACGTCTAAGGCAATACGGCTTACCTCTACTTTCTTGAAGCGCCAAGAAAGCGCACTTTGCCCCTCGTCCATATCACCAATAATGCGCAGCCCGGCACTGGCAGCAAAACCTGCATCACCCATCAGGTTGAGCAACAATTCAAACTCTAGGGCAGTACCATCGGAGTAGGTTTTGAGGGCGAGATTTTGTATAGATACCGGAAAGCCTGCCATAAAGGGGCTTTGGCCGCCCCCATCAAAGGAGAAATCTTTGACCTTGAGGTAGGGAGCAATGCTCAGCACTTCCAGCTCTCTGAAGCGGATAGAAGGAAAAGACACCTTTTGGGCACTGCTCAAGGAGCTTTCTATGCTCATTTTGCCTGTGAGGCAGGCACGTGGCAGGAATTTGCCATTGATTACTTTTACTTCCAGAAAAGAGGTAGGGTGCAATTCTACCTCGGCAGCTTGCAATACCGGGAAGCTGAGGGTACGGTCATTGCTCACCAAAAACTCGTAAGCATTGTCGCGAGGGCGTATCAAAGCACTGTATGACAAGCTTTGCTCCTGCTTGCTGATAGGCACGATTACCTTGCCTCGGAAACCTGCGGTGATGAGTTGGTTTTTTTCTACCCGAAAGCCCAGAGAGTCGAGCGAAAATTGCCAACGCCCCATATCGCCTTCTTCCAAATCCAAGAGATTGAGTGCCTTTACCGTGGCCGAAATACCATTGTGGTCTATAATTACATCACTGATATTGATGACTTTGCGTACATTTTGCTGCTGTCGGCTTTTGAAACTCGGCGGCAAGCGCAGCTCGGCTTCCCGTAGGTAAAAGCCTCGCCAAAGGGCCAAACTTTCTTCGCTGTCTTCCAGATAATTGGCCGGAAACGACATGCCCGGCGGGCTGTTGGTATCACTAAAATCAAAGACCGCCTGCCTCACCGTAAAGCCAAAGCCCGGCAATTCTCGCAGCTGAAAAGGCTGTCGGAAATTGATGGCCACCACCAGATCGTCCCAGCCCTGAATATTTGCTTTGAACTCGCCCACTACCCGCGTCTGCTCGTTGATAGTGCCGTTAGGCTCTTCTACCACCAGCCAATCTCTCGAAAAAATCACCGCAGCATCTATGGACAGGGACTTGAAGCCATCGCAGTCGAACTCTACATAAGAGCTTTCTGCTTTAAAAATGGCTTGTGCCTTGCCACCTGCAAGGGTCATAGGATAATCGGCGGCCAATTCCATTTTGGCATTGATGAGGCCTCCGGCTTTGGATATTTTGATTTGCTTGCCTATAAAATACAGCTTTGAGGAGTCCTCTTGGTTTTCTATAATCATATAAGCCACAATGTAGCTGTAAGCAGGCATCACCACGATGCTGTCAATCACTACATTGTACTCGGTATTACCCACTATTTTCTGAATGGCAATCGGAAGCTTGATTTGCTCTTGTGGGTTGAAAAGCGCCGTAAAAAGTTTGCTGTCTTTTACGGTTTTCAGGCTGGCACGTGCTTTCCTGATATATTTCAGGGCAGTTTGGGTAGGTGCGCGCAGCCCTGTAATATCGCCTGTATCCAAGGGAATCAAGTTATGGGCTTCGCTGCCATTGTCAAAGTCAAAAAGTCTTTTGGCACCTATCTCATAGCTTTTTTGCAAGGCAGGCTTTGGATGCTGCTTGGTGCTGCCAACACGGGTGCTGTCTTCAAAAGATGCAAGAGCTTCTTGAGGCAGGCTGAGCAGCAAAAGACCCAAACAAAAGCCCAGCAATGTATGCCAAGCACTTTGCATATTTTTTTGTGGACAAAGATTTTTGCTTGGGTGTGGGGCATACTTTTGCAAGCGAATTATTTTTGAAAATAGGTTCATGAAAAATAGTTTGAGTAATTTATACTAAAAATCATTTGCTCTTAAATTCCCCTCCTTCCAAAGGAGGGGTTAGGGGTGGTTCTAAAGGCTTTTTTCATAAAACCACTTTTTTTGAGTATATCACGGGTTTTATCTGATACACACCTGTTCTTAGCGTTGCACCACTACTCTTTCCATACGTGTACTGCCGCCGCTTTGTACTACCAACAAATACACACCGGGCAAGAGGCGCTTCACAGGAACATTCAGCGTATGCTCTTTCTCTGCCGGAAGCTGCGTTTGGTAGTAGCTCTGTCTGTCTTGCAGGCTGTAAAGGGCTACGCTCAAGGGGGCAGGCTCTAAGAGCGCCACTGTGGCTGTAAAAGATTCTTGGCTTACCGGATTGGGGAATATCACAAGGCTTTCGATGGCCTCAGCACCTTTGTAACCCAGAATATTCTCATTTTCGGCCTCATTGGCAGATTTGATATAGACGCGCTTCGTAAGACTGCTCTCACAGCCAAAAAGCTTGGCAAAAAGCGTGATGTCATACACACCGGGGCTATCAAATACAAAGCTGGCCATATAGGGCAGATTGCGATTGTCCACACGGCGAATGGCCGCATTGCTGTTGTCAAAAACCCATCTTACCTCCGAGGGCTCCGGCCAAGTAACTTCTATGGCCACCAATGTATCGCCTACAATACCCTCCGTAGCCATTAAAAAGGTGGTATTGAGCAGGTCGTTGGAGATATTTACGTCAAAGCGTTGCTCTCCGATACAGCCCTGAGGCGTTTGGATACGCAGCAAGTAACTGCCTGCCTCACTAATCACAGCCTGCTGTGCCGTGGCCTGAAAGCCTTGGGTGGAAGTCCACTCATATACACTGCCTGCATTGCCTGCATCTAAGCGCAGCTCCTGTCCGGGACAAATCGTAAAGCTATTTTCGGTAAATACAGGTTTGATAGATGCTGCATCGGGCAAGGAGATGTTGAAAAGTCTTGTACAGTTTTTGGCATCTGTAACCTGCACCTCATAGGTACCCGCTGCCAAGCCTTCCCTTCTTGGGGCAGTGCTTTGGTTGTCTGTCCAGAGATAAGTATAAGGAGCGCTGCCGCCAGCCGCCGCAAGAACAATCTCTCCATTACGCTCTCCTTGGCAGCTGGGGCTTTGTATTTGTGGATTGGCCTGCAATATCTTAGGGCTTTCTATGCTAAAGGAAATGGGGCTGCTGCAACCGCGGTTATCGCTCAATTCCACCACATAACTTCCGGCGGCCAAGCCTGTAGCCTCAGTAGTCGTTTCTCCATTCGGCCAAAGAATTGTAAAGGGAGCTTCTCCTTCCAAGATGTCGAGGCGCACGCTGGCATCAGACCCTCCAAAACAAGATAGCTCTTGGCTGATTTGTACGGTGGCGCGCAGCCCATTATTTCCGATGAGGAGATTATCAAAAAGGCGCTCACAGTTGCTTCCATCAGAAATCCGCAAGCTGTAATTACCCGAAGGCACATTTTGGAGCAGAGGGCTGTTGCCACCTACTTCTACCGCTTCTCCATTACTATTGTATCTGCGCCAAACGTAACGGTAATTGCCTCTTCCGCCGGAAGCTGTAATACTGAGTTCGCCATCTTCACGGTTACAATTGGAAGGCTTGCTGTAGTTGAGGCTCATTTCTATTCTGGGGGGCGCTCCGATGAGCAGGTCTATTACTTGTTCACAATCCTTGTCATCTCGCAGCACTACCCTGTGCATGCCGCTGCTCAGACCTGCAATCCAGTCGCCTCCATAGTCTTGGAAGGCTGCACCGTCTATACTGATACGGTAAAGCCCTGTGCCTCCATTGGGTGTAAAACGCAGTTGGCCATCTTGGCTGTCATGGCAGCTTACCTCTCGGCTTTCTACATTCTGTATCTGCAAAATACCGGGGCTTCCTACTTCTACCTCCAGCGGCACACGACAGCCTCTGGCATCTTCTACATAAAAAGTATAAGTACCCGCAGACAGATTTCTTACTTCTGAAGAAGTCAATAGCATATTTTCTGCATTGTAGTAGCGGTAGTCCCCCCAACCTCCTGTGGCGCTAAGCTGTATGATACCATCATCGCCTCCAAAACAGCTTACCGAAGTGCTGCTTACAGTACCTGCCAGTGCAGAAGTAGGTTTCAGCACTTGTATCTGTATAAAGCCTAAAGACTCTTTATTTCCACAGTCATTATAATCTTTGTAGTCAATTTGGTAAGTACCCTCCGATAGTCCTTCCAACACAATATCGCCGTTTGTACTTTCTTGCCACTCGCTCCATTGGGCATCGGCCCTCTTGTAGCGGAAGCTATAAGGCGCGGTACCGCCTGTAATACGGTATTGCAAGCGCCCGTCGGCAGCACCCGCACAAGACACAAAGGGCTTGTGC
>DAIQNQ010000139.1:3643-7827 GCA_036788275.1 Thermonemataceae bacterium | reverse complement strand
TTGGCGCGGTCGGTATGCAATACCGTAAAAACCACCTGATAAGGGTGCTCTACAAACATCGGCCTCAAAAATTGCATACTTTGGCTGATATAAATACTGCCCTCGCCGGGAAAATACTTGCCCAATACCTTCGAGAAGGCTGTACCGCTCAGGAAGCCGTGGATAATTGGCCTTTTGAAAGGCGTGGCGGCGGCATAGGCGGCATCCACGTGAATCGGGTTGTCGTCGCCGGTGATGCGTGCAAAATCGTTTACGTCTTGTTGTGTAAACACAAAGTCGTGGCTAAAGACCTGCCCCTCCTCGATGAGCGAGGATTGCGGGCTGAGTTTTTCATGAATCATAAAATATAGCTGCTTGATAAAAGATATACAAATTTAGCAGAAATATTCTGAAACATGCACCAATGTTGCTGCCCGAAAATTATGGCGATTCTGAGTGCTTGTTCTTTTTTGAATAACATTTTTTTTATACCTTGTACCAAAATCTCCAAAAGCTTGATAAAGAAGAAGCTAATAATCCTGAACTAAATAATCTTAAAACGATATGGACAAATCAAAAAACTTATTTGAAGACTGGTTTCAAATGCAAAACACCATGCTCCAGCAATGGGCAGAGCAAACCAAGGGTTTTCAGCCCGAAAACAAGGCCAAAGATAGCAGCCAAGACCTGATGGCGCAGTGGATGGCCCAACAGCAGCAGCTCATGGAGCAGTTTTTGGGAGGTAAGCGCGAGGAAGCACCCACAGAAATTTTTCAGAAGTTTATCCAAAGTCAGATGAACTATCAAAAAGAGTGGCTGGAGCAGATGCAAAAAAATATGCCTTTTGGTGCAAAACAAAACTCTTTCCAAAACATGACCAGCCTGCAAGATACTTGGAACAACATCTTCGGGCAGTTGCAAAGCCAGTTTGGGCAATCTTTCGGTGCCAAGCCCAATGCCTTCGGTAATGCCCTGAGCGCCATGGATACCCTCTCTCATATTTTCAACAATACCCGCACTTACCTGAAAATGTACGAGCTGTGGCAGCCTGTATGGGAGAGTATGCAAACGCAAAAGCCCAGCTTTTCGCAAATGAAAAATGCTTTCGATAGCCAACAGTTCAATCAAATGTTGCAGGGACTTTTCAGTACGCTCAATACCCAACATTCCAAAGACTTTCTGAACCAAATCAACAGCTTTACCACCTCTCTGCTCGAATCCATGAAGGATACGAACCAGCAGTGGGGCGAGCGCTTTGAGCAGATGCGCCAAATGCTGCCGGAGAGCTTTTCGGGGCAGTGGCTCGATTCGCAGGGCTTTGGCTACGACATGTACTACAAAATGCAGAAGAACTTAGCACCTATCTTTACGATGCTGCCCCCCGGCAAAGAAAAAGACATGCTCTCGCTTATGCTCAGCGTACAAGACAAATATGTGAAGTATTACATCAAATCTACCGAATTGCAAAGCTTGCTTATCAGCACAGCCTCCAAGGCCTTGGACAAGTCCTTGCAGAAGGTAGCCAAGTTGGTGTCAGAAAAGAAAGAGCCAATAGTATTTGATGATTTCTTTAACTTTTGGTTAGATATTACCGAAAACGACATGGTGCATCTCTACAGCGGAGATGCCTTCTCGCGCTTGCAAGGCGAGATGCTTTCCATAGGTTCCGGTATCAAAAAAGACCTCGACAAGCAAATGGAAGAGATGATGGCGCACTTGCCTATTGCGCCTCGCTCCGAAATAGACGAACTGACGGCACTTGTGCACGAGCTACGTGGTAAAATTCGCAATATTGAACGTGATGTAAAGCAAAATCGCCAAACCAGCCTGAGCAATGCCCACGCCATAGAGGAAGCCAGAAGGCATACCAAAATGGATATACCTGTGGTCAAGACTGCCGCCTTGCAAGCAGAGAGCAGCACTCAGGAAGAGGCAAAGCCCGAACCTAAGCCCAAGCCCAAAAGCCGTACTCGCAAGAGCAGTACAGAGCAATAAGACCAAAAAGAGGCTGTCCGACAAGGGCAGCCTCTTTTTGCTTAGCGTACGGTGCTTCCTGCCCGAATGACCGCCGAGGGCGCTACAAAGTGGAGCGCACCTTGGGCATCTTCGGCCATCAGAATCATGCCGTTGGAGGTTTCTCCGGCCATTTTCTTGGGGCTAAGGTTGAGCAGCAGCACTACTTGCTGCCCAATGATGGCTTCTGGGGCAAAGTGCTTGGCGATGCCGCTGAGTACCACGCGCTGGTCGAGACCAGTGTCCAAAGTAATTTTGAGCAGTTTCTCGCTCTTGGGCAGCTTTTCTGCCGCAATGATGGTGGCGATGCGCAGGTCGAGTTTGGCAAAATCCTCGTATTGGATGTGCTCTTTGGCGGCTTCTATTTCGTTTGTAGTGGGGCTTTGTTCGTTTTGCATATTGCTTTGTTTGCTATTTTCGAGTTTTTGCTTTTGGTATTCGATGCTGCTGTCTTCTATTTTTTGGAAGAGCAAGCCGATTTTTTCGATGGGCTGTCCTTCTATCACCAAATCAACTACGCCCAGCTCGCGCCAGAAGAAGCGCCCCAAACCCAAGGCTTTTTGTATTTTTTGGGCGGCAAAGGGCAAGAAAGGCTCTGCCAAGAAGGCGAAATTGGCCACAATTTGCAGTGAAAGGTGCAGCACGATTTCGATGCGGCGGCGGTTGTCTTCAAAATCCTTGGCCAGCGTCCAAGGGGCATTGTCTTGGAGGTATTTGTTGCCCAAGCTCGAAAATTCCATCAAAAAGCCCAGCGCCTCGCGGAAGCGGTATTGCTCTATGGCCTCGGCAATTTTGTTCGGATAGGTTTTGAGGGCTTCTACCAAAGCGATATCGCCCTGCTCCCAATGCTCTTGGTGCATGGGTGGTACTTGGTTCGCAAAGTACTTGTCGGTAAGGGTAAGCACTCTGTTTACAAAGTTGCCTACATTGGCTACCAGCTCGTTGTTGTTGCGCGCCTGAAAATCCTTCCAAGTGAAGTCATTGTCTTTGGTTTCGGGCGCATTGGCCGTGAGCACATAGCGCAGGGCATCTTGCTGCTCCGGAAACTCTTGGAGGTACTCGTGCAGCCATACGGCCCAGTTGCGCGAGGTAGAGATTTTGTCGCCTTCTAAGTTCAGAAACTCATTGGCGGGTACATTTTGCGGCACTACGAAGTCGCCGTGGGCGTGGAGCATCACCGGAAAAATGATGCAGTGAAACACGATATTATCTTTGCCGATAAAATGAATGAGCGTGCTGTCTTCGCTTTGCCAATATTTTTTCCAAGCCTCCTCGTCGGCATTTTTTAGTTTGAAATAATCTTTGGTAGCCGAAATATAGCCGATAGGTGCATCGAACCATACATACAGCACCTTGCCTTGGGCATCGGGCAGGGGCACGGGCACGCCCCAGTCGAGGTCGCGGGTAACGGCACGGGGCTGCAAGCCTTGCTCTATCCAAGATTTGCATTGCCCATATACATTGCTTTTCCAGTCTTTTTGGTGGCCTTCTAGTATCCACTCCCTGAGCCAAGGCTCGTATTGGTCGAGGGGCAAATACCAGTGTTTGGTATTTTTCATCACAGGCTTGGCACCGCTCAGCATCGAGCGAGGTTCGATAAGCTCTTGGGGGCTGAGTGTAGAACCACATTTTTCGCATTGGTCGCCATAGGCATTGGCATTGCCGCAGTGTGGACAAGTGCCTTGTATATAGCGGTCGGCCAGAAACTGGCTGGCTTCGGGGTCAAAAAATTGCTCCGATTCTTTTTCTAGCAAAAGTCCTTTTTGGTGCAGCACTTTGAAGAAATCGGAGGAGGTTTGGTGGTGGGTGGCATTGGAAGTACGGGCGTAGATGTCGAAGCTGATGCCGAAATCCTGAAAAGACTGCTCGATGAGCTTGTGGTATTTGTCCACTACTTCTTGTACGCTGATGCCCTCTTTTTGGGCACGAATGGTAACGGGCACGCCGTGTTCGTCGGAGCCGCATACCAAAAGTACATCGGCCTCGCGCAGGCGAAGGTAACGGGCATAAATATCTGCCGGAATATACACTCCTGCCAAGTGGCCTATGTGGATAGGGCCATTGGCATAGGGCAGGGCGGCAGTAAGCATATAGCGTTTGGCTTGTGTCATGAGGATTTGAGGCGTATGCTGTTGAATGAATGATTGGGCAACAAATATAGGAATATTTGTGCAATGGAGCGCCTAAAATCT